>CANCMM010000284.1:0-3654 GCA_947379335.1 Alphaproteobacteria bacterium
TGGCCGCGCAGGACGAAGCCTTCCGCTTCACCCTGAGCCAGGCCGACATCATCCATGCCGACGGTCAGGCCGCGGTGTTCGCCTCGCGCCTCCTCACCAGCACGCCGATCCCCGAGCGCAGCGCCACCACCGATTTCATTCATGATGCCTCAAAGGTCGCGGCCCAGCATGGCCTGCGCTTCTTTGTCCTGGGCGCCACCGAGGAAGCCAATGCCGAAGCGGTGCGCGTGCTGCGCGAAACCTATCCCGGCCTTCAGATCGTGGGCCGTCGCCACGGCTATTTCGGCCGTGACGAAGAAGACGAGATCTGCGACGAGATCAACCTGACCCAGCCCGATGTGGTGTGGGTCGGCCTGTCGGTGCCGCTGGAATATGAATTTGCGGTCCGCAACAAGACCCGCCTGCGCGCCGGCTGGCTGGTGACCTGCGGCGGCTGCTACAATTTCGTCACCGGCGCCTATAAACGGGCGCCCGGCTGGATGCAGGCCTGCGGCCTGGAATGGCTGTTCCGGCTGGTAAAAGAGCCCAAAAGGCTGTTCTGGCGCTATGCGGTGACCAACCCGCTTGCGATATTTTTACTTTTGACGCGCACAAGTTCCCTGCAAACGGCGCAGTAGGACTGCTCATGACGGTTTCGGACATCGCGCATACCGGCAGGACCGGCTGGCGCATGCCCGGCGGCATGTTCGGCACGATCCTGCGTTACAGCCTGTCGGCCAGCGGCCCGGTCGCGGTTTCGGCCGCCCATTTCCTTGCCTCGCTGATTTTCCTGCGCAGCCTGCCGGCGCATCAATTCGGCCTGTTCTCCTTCGTCATGGTGGTGGTCTCGTTCGGCATGAGCCTGAACGTGTCGCTGATCGTGGTGCCGATCACCCGCAACCTGGTGACCGGCGAAGCGGTGCCGCGCACAATCTGCTTCCAGATGAACTGGCTCGTGTGCGGCGGCTTTGCCGCCTTGCTGTTTGCCGCCCTGATGGTTGGCGGCGCGCCGCTGCGCGAGGCAATCCTGCTGGCGCTGTTCGCCGGCGCCTTCACCTTCCGCTGGTTCTCGCGCTGCGTCGCCTATGTCAACGGCCGCATGGCCAATGCCATCACCTCCGACATCACCTACAGCCTTTTGGTCATCGGGACTTTGGGCCTGCTGGCACTGACACAGCGCGTGACCTTCACCCTGGGCAGCGAGATGATGCTGCTGTCGGCGTTGGCGGCGCTGGTGCCCTTTGGCGCGCGTTTCTTCCGCGAGCAGGTCGCGGCGCTCAAAGGTAATCCGATGGCCTATTGGCCGGTGTTCAAGGACCTGACGCGCTGGTCGCTGATGGGCGTGATCCTGACCGAGCTGACGGTGAACGCCCATGCTTACCTCGTCACCTTCATCGCCGGTCCCAGCGCCTTTGCGCTGCTGGCGCTGGGCATGCTGCTCATGCGGCCCGCCGCCCTGATGCAGTCGGCCCTGCCCGATTTGGAACGGCCCGCCATGTCGCGCGCCATCGCCGCCAGGGACATGGCACACCTGTCGCGCATTCGGCGCCACTTCACCTTCGGCCTGAGCGCCGCCTGGGCCGCCAACATGCTGCTCTGCGCCGCGCTGCTGCTGTTCTTCCCGGCCTTGCTGCTGAAGAAAGGCTATGCCCTGCATGACGTGATCGTGGTGGCGGTGATCAGCGCTTTCATCATGGCGATCCGCGCCCTGCGCACGCCATTCGCGGTGCTGCTGCAGGCCGCCGGAGAATTCAAGGAACTGGCGAACATCGGCACGGTATCGGCAGTGGTTTCCGTCGCCGTGACCCTGGTGCTGCTGGTCGCTTTCGGTCCCATCCCCTCGCTGGGCGGCATCGTGCTGGGCGAGCTGGTGATCTTGCTCAAGGTGCGCAGCATGGCGCGCGACTGGAAAAACGCCCATGCGTGATAGCGTCATCATCTGCATCCCGACCTTCAAGCGTCCCAAAATGCTGGCGCGCCTGCTGGACAAGATCGCCGCGTTGGAAACCGATGCCGATGTTGCGGTGCTGGTCGCGGACAATGACGCTGAAGGCCATGCCGGTTTCGACCTATGCAACACCATGCAGGGTTATCGCTGGCCGTTGACCGCGGTGATCGCGCGCAAGCGCGGCATCGCCCAGGTGCGCAATACGCTGATTGAGAACGCCCTGAAGACCGATGCCCAGTTCATCGCCATGATCGATGATGACGAATGGCCGCAACAGGACTGGATCAGCCAGTTCCTGAAAACCGCCCACGAAACCCAGGCCGATGTGCTGCAAGGCTCCATCCTGTTCGGGCGGGCATCCGCCGCCGACGGCCATGGCGACATCCGCCGCCCCACTGGCCTGATCGCCATGCTGCAGGGCGCCGGCAACCTGCTGATCCGCCGCGCCGTCCTCACCGAAATGACCGCGCCCTGGTTCGACCCCCAGTTCGCCTTGTCGGGTGGCGAGGACCAGGATTTCTTTGCCCGCCTCCAGCGCGCCGGCAAGCGCTTCGCCTGGTCGGATGAGGCCCGCGCCCATGGCGATGTTCCCGATACCCGCGCCAGCCTGGGCTGGCTGCTGCGCCGGGCCTATTCGGTGGGCAATTCCGACATGCGGGTGCTGCTCAAGCACCGGCCCGGCCCGGCCCGACTGGCCGCCGAAATCCTGAAAATCGCAGGCTCACTCTTGTTGTCGCCGCTGGCCGCCGCCATCCTCGCGGTCAGCCCGAATCGCAGGGCCATCCCGCTGCAGAAACTGTTCCGCGCGGCGGGTAAGCTCAGCGCGATGTTCGGTGCGCGCTACAACGAGTATGCCGTGGTCCATGGCGAATGAGTACACTCTAGCTTACGCCCCGCCCCGCGAGATCGACCGCAGCCTGCTGCCGGTCATCGCCTTCATCGGCTTGTTGCTTCTCATCTATGTCGGGCTGGACGCCTTCTCGCCGCCGCCGCTGGTGTCGCAGTATGGCGGCGTGCGCGAAGCCTCGCGCAGCGACATGCTGCGCCAGGTCGCCTATCTGGGCGTAGCCGCCATGATCGGCATCGCTGCCCTGCAGCGTTTCGGCATCGGCATGCTGCGCGCCATTCCCGTCAGCATGGGAATCCTGCTGGCCTGGTGCATGACCAGCGCCATGTGGGCGCCCGAGACCGCTATCGTGTTGCGCCGCGCAGGACTCGAAATCGTGGTGGTGGTATCGCTGATGCTGAGCGTGGAGACCATCGGGCCGGTGCGCGCCTTCGCCATCTGGCGCTGGCTGCTGGCAGCGGTGCTGCTGGTGAATTTCCTTTCCATTCCCGTGATCGCCAGCGCGCGCCATGCCGCCGGCGAGATCGACCCGGCGCTGGTGGGCAACTGGCGCGGGCTGTACGGCCACAAGAATGTCGCGGGCGCGGTCTGCGCCATCACCGCCACCCTGTTCCTGTTCACACGCAATGGCCGGCACAACTGGATGGGCATCGGCATCGCCCTGGCGTCCTGCGTTTTCTTGGCCATGACTCATTCCAAATCTTCCGCCGGATTTTTGGCCGTCTCGTTGGGAGCGGGTCTTTTGTACCGCTATGGCTGGCGCGATGGCCTGAGCCGCGCCGTGCTGGTGACATGCGCGGCCTTCTTCATCGTGGCGATGGTGGCGTTCATCCTGTTCGATGCCGACAGCCTGGCCCGCATGTTGGAAGACCCCACCGAG
>CANCMM010000285.1:0-3645 GCA_947379335.1 Alphaproteobacteria bacterium
ATCACCATGGCGATGCCGGCCTGCCCCTCGGGCCGCTCGTCCAACCCAAGCGCTTCATTGTCCGGCGATTTCCAGTGGGTGGGGTCGAAGGACGGCGCATCATCCTCATAGACGATGGTCAAGGGCAGTGCCGTCAGACGCAGCCGGACAGGGCGCGCGCATTCCTCGCCATAGCCATATTTGATGGTGTTGGAGAAAAGTTCCTCGACCACGATTAACGCCCGTGATACCAAGTCAGGAGCGATTTTCCACGCGTTACAGGCCTGTTCGATCGCGCCCAGTGCGGCATGCAGGCCATCCATGGTTGCGGCATATTCCAGTTCTGCGGGCTCGGGGGAATTTTCCATGAATATCAGGTCATCGGTCCTGGGCTGCGCAGTCGCGCTGGCCATCGCAGTCGCGGGCTCGGCCGCCCGGGCTGACGACGCCATCGGCCAGGTCAAGAAAGCCAGCGGTGCGGTGAGTGTTGTGCATCAAGGCGGCAAAACCGATCCTGTCAAAGTGGGCGATCATGTCCGTCAGTCCGACGTCATCCAAACAGACAAAGCCTCGTCGGTCGGCATAACTTTCCTGGACAACAGCATGATGTCCCTGGGTCCGTCCAGCGAGCTCGCGCTGACGGAATTCTCGTTCAATAGTACGACGCGAGAAGGCAAATTCAATACACAGCTGAACAAGGGCACCCTGCGGGTCAAATCCGGCCAGATCGTGCAGCAGACGCCTGAGGCGATGAAGATCCGCACGCCCGCCGCCCTTCTGGGGGTGCGCGGTACCGAATTTGTCGTGGACGCGGGGCAAGGTTGATGCGCACAGTTGCGGCGCTTGGGGCGGCGCTTTTGCTGTCCGCCTGCGCTTCCCATGAAATGGTCGTGATCCTGCCGCCGTCCGATGGCCAGATCGGCGGCGTGGTGGTGCATCCCAACAAGGGCGCGGAGGTGGTGCTGGACAAGGCTTATGCCGCCGATGTGCCGGGCGACAGCCATGTGACGATGGCGACGGCTGAAAGCGTGGACAAGGAATTCCATGACGCGATGCTGTCTTTTCCCAGAGAGCCCAAGACCTTCAAACTGTTCTTCGAGCGCGACAATGCGGAGCTGACGCCCGACATTTCCAGGCAGTTTGAAGAAGTCGATGTCTTTATGCGCGGGCAGGACCAGCCATCGGAAATCGTCATCACCGGCCACACCGACACGTCAGGGTCCAAGGAGTATAATGAAGGGCTTTCGCTGCGGCGTGCTAATCTGATCGATGGTCTTTTTGTGAAAGCGATTGGGCAGGAAAAGCTGGATCAACGCCACATCAAGACCATAACGGCCGGCCGCGGCGCCGGCGATGCGAAAATCACCGATGGGGTGAATTGCAAGGCCACGCCCGAAGAAACCTCGTGCCATGACGCGCGCAACGTGGAAATTACCGTCCAGTAGGCCCTAGCCAGCGCACCGCCAGGATGGTCAGGTCGTCTGACGGTTCCGCGCCCGCCACAAACTTGTCCGCCGCATCGTGCAGCGCCTTTGCAGCCGCAGCGGCGCCGGCCTGGGCGGGCAAATCCGCCAGCACTGCCCCGGCGCGGGCCCGGCCCATGACGTCGCCGCCGGCCGTCATCGCTTCTGTAATACCGTCGGTGATCACGCAGAGCATGTCGTCGGGCTGAAGCTGGAAGCGTTCCTCCGGATAATCGAAATCCTCCACAATGCACAGCGGCGGCCCGCCCTGGGCTTCCAGCGAATGAGGCGCCTCGCCCTTGCGCAACACAAAGGGCGCATCATGCCCGGCATTGCAGAAGCGCAATTCTCCGGATTCCAGATTCAGGATGCCCGCGAACAAGGTGATGAACAGGGTTTCGGTGTTGTCGCGGCTGATTTCGCGGTTGGCGCGGTTGATGATGGCGCCGATATGGTTCTCCTCCCGCAGAGCGCAGCTTTTGCACAGCGATTTGCCCAGCGCCATGAACAGGGAGGCCGGCATGCCCTTGCCGCTGACATCGCCCACCGCGAAGTACAGATGGTCATCGTCCATCTTGAAGAAGTCGAAGAAGTCCCCGCCGATTTGCCGCGCCGGGATCATCAGCGCATCCAGGTCGAAGCGCGCATCGCCCGCCACGCTGGCGACTTTGGGCAATATGCCTTCCTGGATACGGTGGGCCGCTTCCAGTTCGCCCGCGGTCTTGGCGGCGGCCAGCCGCAGGCGCCGCCGCTGCAGATCCGCCTGCGCGTAGCCAGCGCCCAGCAGCGCCGTCATGACGGCGGCTTGGCCGATCATGGGCGTGGCGACATCCAGCAGGATGCGGTACTTCCACCACAGGCCGACGCCCAGTCCGCCGAGCACCGCCAGTACCGCCACGCAGATCAGCAATTGCCAGCGCGCACGCAACATCGGCAGCAGGATAATCAGCAGAAGCCCGCCAAGCGCTGTCAGCGCCGGTTCGGCGCCAAAGGTCCAGCCGGGCCGGCTTGCGAACAGGCCCAGCAGAATGTCTTCCAGCATCTGCGCATGAATCTCCACACCCGGCATGATGCCCAGCGGGGTATTGCGCTCGTCCAGCTGGCCCAGACCTGTCATGCCCAGCAGCACGAACTTGTTTTCGAAAATCTTGGGGGAAAGCGGACTGTTCTGCTTCAGCAGGTTATGAGCGGAGACAAAGCGGTTGGGATCATGGGTGGAAAAATTGACCCAGACCCGGCCATCGGACTGGGTGGGAACGGCGAACTCGCCCGCTTCGAATCCGATGATGGCGCGGTGATCGTAATAGATGCTGGGAAAGCGAGTGCCGGTGGCGACCCGCAGCATTTCCAGTTCCAGCGCCGGCGCCAGCCTTCCCGATATCCGCGACGCCATGGGCAGCCGGCGGAAGATATTATTGGTGCCGTCGTCCCGGTCCACCGAGGCCACACCATGGCCGACCGCCGCCTGGTCGAGTTCGGGAAGGCTGCGATTGGCCCCTTCGAATTTGGGAAGCACAGCCGGCGGCTCGGCGGGATCCTGCGGCGTCTGAAGATCAAAATTGCGGAACAGGGGCAGGGGGCCTTCATCCGGTTTGATGGGCTGCGCCTTCAGATCGGCAGGATCCCTGTTTGCGCCGCTGACGCCCAGCACTACGGGCCCGGATTTCAGCACCTGCGCCAGGTGGTCGTCGGCACGGGGCAGCTGCAGCAGCTTGTCCTTCAAGACCGGGTCCAGCTCGCCGGCATTGCGCAGCCACTGCTCCGGCGACTGGCGGTCCGGCTCCAGCCAGAATATGTCCACGCCGAGCGCCGCGGGCTTGCCGGCCAGAATGCGCGCGATCAGGTCGGCCATGACATGACGCGGCCACGGCCATTGGCCCTGGGCTTTCAGGCTGTCGTCATCGATCGCAACGATCACTACGCCATCGTGCAGGAACGTGCGTGGCAGATGGCGTTGATAGCTGTCGAACAGCGCCAGCCGGGGGGGCTGGAAAATCCCGCCCGCGCCCAGTTGCAAGCCCAGGAAAAGGATCAGCGTGACGCCGGCGGCGCGGCGGCCCCAGCCGGTATGAAGCAGCCGGCCCAGGCCTCTAAAGGTCAAGGACCAGCCCGTCATAGGCGATGGCGACGTCCAGCTTCGTGTCGGTGCGGGTAATTTCCTCGAACCGGATGGTTTCGCGGAACACCCCTTCCAGCCGCGTAT
>CANCMM010000286.1:0-3644 GCA_947379335.1 Alphaproteobacteria bacterium
GACCATGAAGAAGCGCTGATCTTCGAACTGGATCATGGCGCGGTCGGCGTGGACTTTGCCGATGTGAAGGTCAGCGATGACAGGCTGGGCGGCATGCGCCGGACGGCGCGCATCGGCCTGCCGGGCCTCAGCGAACCGGAAGTGATCCGCCATTATGTCCGACTGTCGCGCAAGAACTACGCCATCGACAGCGGGCTGTATCCGCTGGGCTCCTGCACCATGAAACACAACCCGCGCTTGAACGAGAAAATGGCGCGGCTGCCGGGCTTCGGCGACCTGCATCCCCTGGCGCCGCAGTCCACCACCCAGGGCGCGCTGGAGCTGATCTCGCAGCTGATGAACTGGCTCACCACGCTGACCGGCATGCCGGCGGTGGCGATGTCGCCCAAGGCGGGTGCCCATGGCGAGTTGTGCGGCTTGCTGGCCATCCGCGCCGCCATCGCGGCCCGCGGCGAGAACCGCAAGCGCGTCCTGGTGCCGGAATCCGCGCACGGCACCAATCCCGCCACGGCCGCCTTTGCGGGCTTTACGGTGGACGAAGTGCCGTCCAAGCCCAACGGCCATGTCGATGCCGAGGCGCTCAAGGCCAAGCTGGGACCGGACGTGGCGGCCATCATGCTGACCAACCCCAACACCTGCGGGCTGTTCGAAGGCGAAATCATCGACATCGCCAAGGCGGTGCACGAGGCGGGCGCCTATTTCTATTGCGACGGCGCCAACTTCAACGCCATCGCCGGCAAGGTGCGTCCGGGTGACCTGGGCATCGACGCCATGCACATCAACCTGCACAAGACCTTCTCCACCCCGCATGGCGGCGGCGGTCCGGGCGCCGGTCCCGTGGTGCTGTCGGCGCGGCTGGCGGCCTATGCCCCCATCCCGCTGCTGGTGTCGGACGGCAAGGGCCTGCGCCTGATCGAGGACATGGCGGCGGCTCCGGACGGCGCCAAGCCGTTCGGCCGCATGTGCGCTTTCCACGGCCAGATGGGCATGTTCAGCCGGGCGCTGACCTACATGCTGTCCCACGGCCGTGACGGTGTGCGCCAGGCGTCGGAAGATGCGGTGCTGTCGGCCAACTACATCCTGGCCTCGCTGAAGGACGTGATGAGCGCGCCGTTCGGCGACGGGCCCTGCATGCACGAAGCCCTGTTCGACGACAGCTTCCTGGAAGGCACCGGCGTCACCACGCTCGATTTCGCCAAGGCGATGATCGACGAGGGCTATCACCCCATGACCATGTACTTCCCGCTGGTGGTGCATGGCGCCATGCTGATCGAGCCCACCGAATCCGAATCCAAGGAGTCGCTGGACCGCTTCATCCATGTTCTGCACACCCTGGCGGAAGAAGCGCTGGCCAAGAATGTCGCCCGCTTTGCCGGCGCCCCGCACCTGGCGCCGCGCCGCCGCCTGGACGAGACCGCGGCCGCCCGCAAGCCGGTGCTGCGCTGGAAACCCGATGCGCTGAAACAGGCGGCGGAATAGATGGGCAGCTATGTCCGCAGCAACCTGATCGCGGGCGAAGAGGTCGTTTACGAGACCGGGCTGCATCCGATCGTCTATCTGTCGCCGGCGGCGCTGATCTTCGGCGGCATCGTGCTGGGCTCGGTGATCAATCCCTCGATCGGGGCGGTGCTGCTGGGCTTTGGCGTGCTGGCGCTGGGCGGAGCGTGGCTGCGGCAATGGGCCAGCGAGTTCGCCGTCACCAACCGGCGGGTGATCGTGAAGCTGGGCTTCATCTCCCGCCGCACCATCGAGATCAACCTGTCCAAGGTGGAATCGGTGGAGGTCAACCAGGATATCTTTGGCCGCCTGTTCAACTACGGCACCATCCTGGTGATCGGCACCGGCGGCACCAAGGAGCCGTTCGCGCTGATCAACGATCCGCTGGCGTTCCGCCGCGCGGTCCAGTCGCAGCAGGCCTAGCGCGCAGGCGTGAGCCGGAGCGCCATTAAAAGACTACTGACAGGTATGTATCTTGAGGCCCGGCGGCAGTTTCGTGGCCGTGTCGCTGCACGCGACGTTGAGCTGCTTCTGAGTCAAGCCTTTGACCTTGGTCAGGTCGGTGCCCAGGAAGGATGTGATCGAGGTGCCCGCGCCGGTCAGGTCGGCGCCGTCCATCTTGGCGCCGGCGAGATTGGCGCCCGACAGTTCGGCGCCCCGGAAGCTGACGCCGGTGAAGTTGGCGAAGGACATGCACATCAAGGTGGCGTTGGCGCCGGTGAAATCGGCCCCGTGCAGGTCATGTTCCTTGACGCAGGTATTGGTCAGGTCGGCCCCGGCCAGGTTGCACCCGACGCAGTCCACGATGCCGCCATGGATCTTGGCCACGGCGGCGGGGTCCGCCGCGCGGGCGGAAACGGCCAAAAGCCAAAGAAAGAGCAGGGCGAAGGCGGCGCGCATGGCGGCAAGGTGGGGCCGCGAAGGTTACCAATTGGTTGACGAGCCCCAGAACAACCGGAACGGGTACCGGCACCCCGCGTTTCCATCCGATGCAGGCCCCTGGCCCAGACACGGCTCTCAGAATGCGCGCCCTCGCGGCACGTTTGCGCGCGCATGCGGCCGAGACCAGCATCGATCATTTTCGCCATATGTTCGAAGCGGCCGCGTCGGAACTGGAAGAAAATGCCCTGGATGCCGAGAGCCGTGCCCGGTTTCGCGAAACGCTGAACCTGGCGACCTAGATTTCCCGGTACGCAAAGCGGTCGCGGATATGGGTGTTGAAATAGGCGCCCAGCGAATCCGAAAACAGCAGGCTGTCATAAATCTCTTCCGGCACCTCGTCATAGACATAGGTGCGCCCCGAACTGCGGAACGTCGCTATCAGCGTATGGGCGTCGGAATCGTAGCTTACCTGCTCGATGGCGCTGGATTGCACATAGGTCATGGTTTTGTAACGAAAAAAGGCGCGGATTGCTCCGCGCCCTTTTGAGACAGTCTGTCGAATTATTTCAGGAACAACCCGATGTGGAACCGCAGGTATTGCACTTCATGCAGGTACCGTTGCGCACCAGGGTGAAGTTTCCGCATGCACCGCAATTGTCGCCTTCAAAGCCCTTGAGCCTGGCTTCGGCCGCCCGTGCCGCGCGGGTATCCCGCGCCGCTGGCTTGATGTTCATCGCCGCTTCCAGGCTCGCAACCTGGGCGCTGACGGTGTTGAGCGTGGCTTCCACCCCGGCGCGGATCTCCGACAGGTCCAGGTGGATGTCGTTGTCGGCCTCGAAATGACCGAACTGTTCCTCATCCTCCGCATGCGCCAGCATCTTGGGAGCTGCGCCGCCCTTGACCATGGACATCTGGGTGCGGCCGCGCAGATAGCCGCTGGAGGCCAGCTTGGTGATGGCCACTTCCTGGGTGCCGCCGCCACCGCCATGGCCCAGATCCTCGTCGGCCGAAGGCACGACATGGGCCAGGTCGGTGCGGCCCAGATAGGACACGCCCAGCTCGCGGAAGATGTAATCCAGCACGCTGGTGGCGTTCTTGATGGAGTCGTTGCCGATCACCAGGCCCGCGGGTTCGAAGCGAGTGAAGGTGAAGGCCTCGACGAATTCCTCCAGCGGCACGCCATATTGCAGGCCCACCGAGATGGCGATGGCGAAATTGTTCATCAGGCTGCGGAAGGCGGCGCCTTCCTTGTGCATGTCGATGAA
>CANCMM010000287.1:0-3625 GCA_947379335.1 Alphaproteobacteria bacterium
GTCAGGACCTTGCCGTTCTGCGGCGCGGCATTCAGCGGCGGCACGCCCGGCGGCGGCGGGCTGGGCGGCGAGTTCATCAGATAGGTCAGGATCCACTTGCCGCGATAGACGGGAGAAGTGGTGGCGGGATGGGAATTGGGCATCAGGAATGCTCCCATGCCCAGGATGCCGCCGCGCGGGGAACCGGCTTGGAACGTGACCCGGCGGAATCCCGGACCCTTCACGCCTTCGATGCCGTAATTGTCCGCCAGTCTTTCATTGAGGAAGGAATAGTTGGCGGTCAGTACGTCCATCACGCTGCGGTTTTCCCGCATGACGGACTGCAGGAACAGCCGCGCTTCGGTGACAAAGGCATCGCCCAGGGCCTTGTCATAGGCGCCATAGGCCGCGGCGTCGGGCGTGAACCCTTCGAGGTCATGGTCGCTGTTGCGGATGCCCAGCCATTGGCCGGCAAAATTATCGATAAGCGCGCTCGACTTCTGGTCGGCCAGCATGCGCTTGACCTGGCCGTCGAGGACGGCGCGATTGCGCAGCTGCCTGTGCGAGGCAAGATTGAGCAGCGCATCGTCGGGCGCCGCGCTCCAGAGGAAGAAAGACAGCCGCGAGGCCAGCTCGAAATCATTGACGGCAAAAGCCTGGCCCGGCTTCGCGCCGGCGGGGTCAAACTCCAGCCGGAACAGAAAGGCCGGCGATACCAGGATGTCGCGCAACGCCACCGCGATGGCGGAGGGGAAATCATCCCCGCTGGCGCGGCTCTTGCGGAAGGCGGCGGTGAATGGCTGGACGTCCTTGACGCTGACATCGCGCCGCCAGGCGCGCCGCAGCAGGGTGGACAGGATGCGGTTGGCGCAAGGCCCTTCCTGCGCGCTTGTCTTTGGCGTGCAGACCAGGACATGGCGGCGGCTGGCCGTGTCGGCCGGCGGGCCCACATTATAAGGTCCGGTGATTTCAGCACGGCCCAGGATGGGAGGCCCTGCGGCGGCACCCAGCGCAGCCTCGCTGGCCGAGGGCGCCCCGACATCGAACTGCCTGAAAACCTTGCCGTCCAGCAGGAACAGTATCTTGGGATGCACCGCCGAGCCATGGGCATCGAGCGGGCCGCCGGAAGACAGGCCGCCCAGACCCGGCAGATCGGGCACCGGACCTTCCGCCTGTGCGCGTGCCTGGGGGAAGGTGACGATGAACGTATGCTGGCCGGTCTTCACCGGCACGCGGGCATGGAAGAAGCGCACGCCTTCCAGCGGTGATAGATTCGCCGGAAGCAGAAATGCCCGCAGGTCGTATTCGCCATCACGCGGGAAATATTTCCTCACCAGAACGCCACCACGGGTGCCGAACGGCATACCTTCCTGCCACGTCGCCTGCGACTTGGTGGCGAAGAACTGCTCGGTAATGGGGCTGGGATCGGCTTGGCCCAACGCCAGGTTGCTCACCTTGCGCGCGACCTTCAGATAGCTATCCAGCAGGACGGGCGAAATCGAAAGCGCATCGGCGATATTGTCGAAGCCTTCGGCGCCGCCATCCTGCGGTAACTCCGCGCTGTAGGGAAACTCTACGTTCAACAAGTCGCGAACCGCATTGCCATATTCCAACCGGTTCAGGCGGCGGATCACGGTGTGACCGACATGGGGATTCCTGGCGGCACCAAAATCCAGGCCCTCGATCAACGCGGCGACCATGGCTTTTGAAACCGCCATGTCCGGCCGCCTGGGCGCATTGCGCGGCGGCATCTCGCCGGCGCCAAGCCGCTTGATGACTTTCTCCCAGATCACGGCATGTTCGGGCAGCCGGTCAGTCGCTAGGCCCTCCAGGACCAGGCCTGCCGTTTTGGCGCGCGCATTGTGGCAGCCGACGCAATAGGTCTGGACGAACGCGGTGCGGCCCGCGGGCGTTTTTAGCCCGGCATAGGTTTCCGGACTTGGTGCGAAAGCGGCGACTGTTTGCACCGGCGTTGTGCCGGTCGCAGCCGCCATGGCGGGCTGTGCCTTCACGGCATCAGAGGCCGCGACCGCGATGCATCCGGCCAGCAGGAGAGCGGCAGTGCCAGCGAAAAATGCGGAGCGGCGATTAGGAACATTCCTGCGCGAGCACAACATCTAATCCGCCCCCCTTCCTTGCCGACGCGTGATCGGTGCCGTCAGAACACCCGCAAACAAAAGGTCGTTGGGACCGCCCCGTGCGCAAAGCGCACCTTAAAAGGTACCGGAAAAAATACCAACAGATGTACCAACGGCCGCCGCAGCCGCCCCAATGGGACAACCACCGGAACAAATAATCGCTACTGACTGATTTGCTCCAGTTCCTGGCCCGGCGGAATCTTTCGCAGCAAAAATGTTGCCCACAGTCCCAACGGGAAGATCACAGCGACAACAAGCCAAAGAACGTCGGGCTTAGAGATTGCGCTTAACACAGTCCACAACAGGGTTCCGACCACGAAACCCACGATTTGCACGGCGGAGAGAAAGCCCACCGCTGTGCCTCGAATCCGCGTGGGAAAGCTTTCGCCCTGATAGGCATAGCCTGCCCCGGACCAAGTGCCATTCGTGGCTTGATAAAGGAAAAAATATACCGCGGACACGGCCCAGACAGTATGGGCGTATAAAAACATCAGGCTCAGCGGCGCAACCAATATTCCGGTTCCGATCAAGACGGCACGCCGCCCAAATCGTTCACCAAGCAAGCCGCCCAGGAGATAAAAAATATATCCTATACCACCGCAGACCAAGAGCAATTTGCTCGCCTGGTCCGGGCTGAATGATTTGAAGTTGGTCAGCCAGTAAGTGATAAAGAAATTCGTCGGGACAATCGCGACGCCGTAAAAAATCCAGATGATTGAAAGCAGGACAAGCTGGCGGCGCACGCTTCCGGAATTGCTGAAAAGTTGCCCGATGGTCACGCGGTCAAGTTCTTCCACCGCTACCGCATGGTGCTGGAGAAGCACGTCCAGGCGTGCCTTGTCGCCGGAGCGGTGCGCATCGCGCACCTCCTGAAGATGAGAAAAACGTTCGGACTCGCGAATGAATACGCGCCCAAGCATGACAACGGCCAGCGGAAGGACGCCCAGCAAAAAAACGAAACGCCACCCCCATTGCCCAAACGTCAGGTAGACAGCAGACGCGAGAAAGACCCCCAGAGGCCAGCCCCCCTGGACAATGGAATAAAGGAAACCACGCCTGTGAGCAGGCATCTGCTCGCTGACGATGGTGATGGATACCGCCGCCTCGGAATATGCAAAACCTGTTGCCAACGCCCTGACCAGACAGAGCTGCCAAAATTCATTCACAAAATAGGTCAGCCCCGTGAATATCGCGGACCCCGCCAGGCAAAGCATCCACATCCGGCGGCGACCGATGGTGTCCATGCCATAGCCTGCGAAAAGTGTGATGCAGAATTGCGCGCCGAATACGCAGAGGCCCAAAAATCCAAGGCCCGCCTGGCTGATATGAAGGTCTTTGGATATCGCGGGGAGCGCCAGTACGAGAAGGTTCACATCGTAGGATGCGAGTGACCAGCCCGCCAAAGCTACCGCGACCAGGTAAAGGGAATACCGGTCAAGCCCAAGACTTCGCATTTTGCCCCCAAAATTGGCGCTCAACTCGACAAAAGCTCATGGCCAATGTCGTTT
>CANCMM010000288.1:0-3625 GCA_947379335.1 Alphaproteobacteria bacterium
TATCACGCCCATGACGAAAAGGGCGAGTTCAAGATCGGTGATGTCGTTCGTATTCAGGAATGCCGGCCTATTTCCAAGTTGAAGACCTGGGAAGTGCTGGAACGCGTCGGCAAGTAAGCGGCGCGATAGGGAGTTGAAGTCATGATTCAGATGTCCACCGAACTCGACGTCGCCGACAATTCCGGCGCCAAGAGCGTGATGTGCATCAAGGTGCTGGGCGGTTCGCATCGCCGGTACGCCGATGTCGGCGACATCATCGTGGTGTCGGTCAAGGAAGCCATTCCGCGCGGTCGCGTGAAGAAGGGCGAAGTGCTGAAGGCCGTTGTGGTCCGTACCGCCAAGGGCGTGCGCCGTAACGACGGCAGCCTGATCCGCTTCGACGGCAATGCCGCCGTGCTGGTCAATGCCCAGGGCGAGCCGATCGGCACCCGCATCTTCGGACCGGTGACCCGTGAGCTGCGTAACAAGGGCCAGATGAAGATCATCTCGCTGGCTCCGGAGGTTCTGTAAATGAGCAATATCCGCAAGGGCGACAACGTGGTTGTGACCACGGGCCGCGACAAGGGCAAGAAGGGCTCGGTGCTGAAGGTATTCCCCAAGGAAAACCGCGCACTGGTCCAGGGCATCAATGTGGTCAAGCGCCATCAGCGCCAGACCCAGTCCCAGCAGGCCGGGATCGTGACCAAGGAGTCGCCGATCCATCTTTCGAACGTCGCCCATGTCGACCCCAAGTCGGGCAAGGCGACGCGCATTGGAATGAAGACGCTGGGCGACGGCCGCAAGGTCCGCTTTGCGAAGAAGTCGGGTGAGGTCATCGATGTCTGATACTGGTTCCAACAGCAAGAACCCGCAGGAAGCTGCCAAGGCCGATGCCAAGGCCGCCAAGGCCAAGCGCCGCGAAGTCAATGCCGGTACGCAGGTCGCCGTGGGCGAACATGCGCGCGAAGCCGGTTACGTGCCGCGTTTCAAGAAGCGCTACATGGAAACCATCAAGCCGGAGCTGATGAAGAAGTTCGGCTACACCAACATCATGCAGGTTCCCAAGCTCAACAAGGTCGTGCTGAACATCGGCGCGGGCGAGGCGGCTTCGGACGGCAAGAAAATCACCCAGGCCCAGAATGACCTGACCGCGATCGCCGGCCAGAAGGCGATCCAGACCCGCTCCAAGAAGGCCATCGCGCAGTTCAAGATCCGCGAAGGCCTGCCGATCGGCACCAAGGTCACCTTGCGCGGCGACGTGATGTACGAATTCATCGACCGCCTGATCACCACCGCGCTGCCGCGCGTGCGCGATTTTCGGGGCATCAATCCCAACTCGTTCGATGGCCGCGGCAATTATGCGATGGGCATGAAGGAACACGTCGTGTTCCTGGAAATCGACTATGACAAGACGGAATCTGTGTGGGGTATGGACATTGTGTTCAACACCTCCGCGAAGACCGACGAGGAAGCCAAGGCTTTGCTCGAAGGCTTCCAGTTCCCCTTCACGAAGAATTGAGGCGCTAGACATGGCGAAGACTTCTCAGATCAACCGCAACAAGAAGCGCGAAAAGCTGGTGGCCCAATATGCCGTCAAGCGCGCCGCGCTGAAGGCCAAGGCGGACGACATGAAGGTGCCGGCCGAGGAGCGTTTCGAAGCGCGCCTCAAGCTGGCCAAGCTGCCGCGCAACTCGTCCAAGGTGCGCATCCATCACCGCTGCGAGCTTTCGGGCCGCTCCAAGGGCTATTACCGCAAGGTCAAGATGAGCCGTATCGCGCTGCGGTCACTTTCGAATTTCGGCCAGATCCCCGGCATGACCAAGGCGAGCTGGTAGGAGAAACCCATGATCATCGACCCGATTGGCGATCTTCTGACTCGCATCCGCAATGGCCAGCTTCGCCGCAAGGCCAAGATCAGCTCGCCCAATTCCCGTCTCCGCATCCGTCTGCTCGACGTGCTGCAGGCCGAAGGCTACATCCGCGGCTATGCCGAGGTGGAGACCAAGGGCCACAAAGAACTGGAAATCGAACTGAAGTATCACGAAGGCGAACCGGCGATCCGCGAACTCAAGCGCGTGTCCACCCCCGGCCGCCGCGTCTATTCCTCTGTCAGTGACCTCAAGCCGCATCGCCAGGGCCTGGGCGTGTCCATCATCTCCACGCCGCAGGGCGTGATGACGGACACCTCCGCCAAGGAAAAGAATGTCGGTGGCGAAGTCCTCTGCCAGGTCTTTTAAGGAGCCGTCATGTCACGTATCGGCAAGAAACCCGTCGCACTTCCCAAGGGCGTCACCGCCTCGGTGGAAGGCCAGACCGTCAAGGTCAAGGGCCCCAAGGGCGAGCTCAGCGTCAAGCTGGTGCAGGAAGTCTCCGCTTCGGTGGGCGATGACGGCATCACCGTGGCGCCGCGCAAGGAAATGGAAAAGGCCGCCCAGATGTGGGGCCTGTCGCGCACCCTGGTGAACAATCTGGTGACCGGCGTCACCGCCGGCTTCACCCAGAAGCTGGAAATCCAGGGCGTCGGTTATCGCGCCGCGGTGCAGGGCAAGGTGCTGAACCTGCAGCTCGGCTTCAGCCACGACGTGCCCTATGCCATTCCGCCGGGCATCACCATCGTCACCGAGAAGCCCACCATGATTTCGGTGTCGGGCATCGACAAGCAGCTCGTCGGCCAGGTTGCCGCCGAGATTCGTTCCTGGCGTCCGCCGGAGCCCTACAAGGGCAAGGGTGTGCGCTATGAGGGCGAGTATGTCCGCCGCAAGGAAGGCAAGAAGAAGTAAGATGACCAACGCTCACTTCACCAAGCGCCAGTCGCGCACACGTTTCCGCCTCGCCACGCACGGCACGCGTCCGCGCCTGTCGGTCTTCCGTTCGGGCAAGCACATCTATGCCCAGGTGATCGACGACACCACGGCCGTCACCATGGCCTCCGCCTCGACCAACGAGAAGGAAGCCAAGAGCAAGGGCTACAATGTCGAAGCTGCCGGCAATGTCGGCAAGAAGATCGCCGAACGCGCCAAGGCGGCCGGCGTGACCCAGGTCATGTTCGACCGTGGCGGCTATATCTATCATGGGCGTATCAAGGCGCTCGCGGAGGCTGCCCGCGAGGGCGGCCTGGAATTCTGAGGAACACGCATATGGCAACCGAACAGCAGGGCGAACCGCAGCGCGAAAATCGCGGCCGTGGCGGCGAAGGTCGTGGACGCGGCGAAGGCCGTGGACGTGGTGACGGCCGTGGCCGCCGCGAGGAAAAGGACAGCGACCTGATCGACAAGCTGGTGCACATCAATCGTGTCGCCAAGGTCGTGAAGGGTGGCCGCCGTTTCGGTTTTGCTGCCCTGGTGGTGGTTGGTGACGGCGCCGGCAAGGTCGGTTTCGGCCATGGCAAGGCGCGCGAAGTGCCCGAAGCCATCCGCAAGGCGACCGAAGCCGCCAAGCGCGCGCTGATCAAGATTCCGCTGAAGGACGGCCGCACCCTGCATCACGAAGTGCGCGGCCATCACGGCGCCGGCAAGGTGCTGGTGCGTCCGGCGCCGGCCGGTACCGGCATCATCGCCGGCGGCCCGATGCGCGCGGTGTTCGAAGCCCTGGGCGTTGGCGACGTTGTCTCCAAGTCGCTGGGCACCTCGAACCCCTACAACATGGT
>CANCMM010000289.1:0-3561 GCA_947379335.1 Alphaproteobacteria bacterium
GCTATCGCAAGGATGCGCCCGCGGCAGTGTCCGCCGCGGCGCCGGCATGGTGCGAGTATCCGGGCGGCATCGCCGAGATCGGCCATGACGGAACCGGCTTTGCCTTCGACAATGAATCGCCGCGCCACCAGGTGCTGCTGCGGCCCTTCCGCATTGCCTCGCGCCCCGTCAGCAATGGCGAATACCAGGCCTTCATCGCCGATGGCGGATATCGCCGCCCCGAATTCTGGCTGTCGGACGGCTGGGCGCGGGTGCAGGACGAGCATTGGGAAGCCCCGCTCTATTGGCTGAAGGATGACGATGGCAGTGAAAGCGTCTTCACGCTGAATGGCGCGCAGCCGCTCGATCTGAGCGCGCCGGTGGAGCATGTCAGCTTCTATGAAGCAGCCGCCTATGCCGCCTGGGCGGGCAAGCGCCTGCCCACTGAGTTCGAATGGGAGGCGGCGGCGACAGCCGACGCCTGCAAGCCTTTGTTCCAACACGGCGATGTCTGGGAATGGACCCGCTCGTCCTATGATCCCTATCCCGGCTTCAAGGCCTTTGAAGGCGTCGCCGCCGAGTACAACGGCAAGTTCATGGTGGGCCAGCTGGTGTTGCGCGGCGGCTCCGTCGCCACCCCGCCCGGCCATAGCCGCGACAGTTACCGCAATTTCTTTCCCCCCCATGCGCGCTGGCAGTTCAGCGGCATCCGATTGGCCGAGGACATCTGATGGACACCACGCTCGCCCGCATTTCCCATCTTCCGGCGCCGACTGCCGACAGCTTCGCCGATAGCCTGATGGCGGGACTTGCCAAGTCGCCAAAGGAACTGGCTTGCAAATATTTCTATGACGAAGCGGGCTCGCGGCTGTTCGACCAGATCTGCGAGCTGCCGGAATATTACCAGACCCGCACCGAGACCGCGCTTCTGCACCGCTATGCGCCCGAGATCGCCGCCCTGATGGGGCCCGGCATGGAGATCGTGGAATTCGGCGCCGGCAGTTTGCGCAAGGTCCGCATCCTGCTGGATGCGGCGCAGGACTTGCGCGCCTATACGCCGCTGGATATTTCCGGCGGCTATCTGGGCGGCGTGGTTCGCACCCTGGCAGCCGAATACCCCGCGCTGACCTTGCGGCCGCTGGTGGGCGATTTCACCTTGCCGCTTTCCATTCCGGGTCTCCCCGGCAATCCCCGCCGCGCCGGCTTCTTTCCCGGCAGCACCATCGGCAACTTCAAGCCCGATGCGGCGATGGCGCTGTTGCGGCGCATGCGCGGGGTGCTGAACGGCGGCGGGCTGCTGATCGGCGTCGATCTGGTGAAGGACCCGGTACGGCTGCATGCGGCATACAATGATGCCGCCGGCGTCACCGCCCTGTTCAACAAGAATTTGCTGGCCCGCGCCAACCGCGAACTGGGCGCCGATTTCGATTCCGATGGCTTTGCCCATTACGCGCCCTACAACGCGTACGCGACCCGCGTCGAGATGTATCTGGTCAGCCTCAAGCGCCAGAGCGTCACCCTGTGCGGGCAGCGTTTCGATTTCGCGCAAGGCGAAGCGGTGCACACCGAGGACAGCCACAAATACACCATCGAAAGCTTCCGCGAGATGGCCTGCCGCGCCGGCTTCAACCCCCGCGCCGTCTGGACCGACGAAGACCGGCTGTTCAGCCTGCATTGGCTGGAATCGCGCTGACCCGGCCCTCGCCCCGCTTGCCAGCCCGCGTCCGAACCGCCAAGCTGCCGCCGAATTTTGGGGAGTGAAAAAACATGAAAACATTCGCAATTGCGGGCTTTGCGGTCCTGACGGCAACGGCCGCTTTCGCACAATCGGGCGGCCAACTGGCCGTGGCCAGCGGCGGCAACACCAAAAACTATGACGTGCCGGCGGGCTCCAAGCCACAGACCGTCATCATCACCACCCGCGACCTGAAGGACGGCGAATCGACGTCGCCGCACATGCATTTCGGCGTGGAGATGACCCAGGTCACCTCTGGGACGTTCGAATGCTACGTCAAGGGCCAGCCCGTGATGGTGGTCAAGGCCGGCGAGAGTTTCGTGATTCCGCGCGCCGCGCCGCACGATTGCCGCCCGCAACCGGGCAGCGTGCCGGTGCATCTGGCGGTGACCCTTGTGATTGACACGGGTACACCCCCGCGCTCGCCGGTGACGGATGTGCTGATCCCGAAGTAACTGCAATCGCCGTCAAACGAACCGAGGCCGGTGGCTGATGCCGCCGGCCTTTTTTCATGACTGGGCGGGAGGATTTTCCGGTGTGAAACGTCTTACAGAAGCGGGAGTAGGACGCGCTGAATCCGCTTGCGGAAGAGGGGTGAGACATGCGCCACTTCCCGCCAACAAGACCAAGAAAAGCCGGGGAGAGGGATGCGTAAACTTCTGTTGTTGCTGGGAATTTGCGGCACCGCCTTGACGGGTGGGGCTCTGGCGCAAGGCGCCCTGCCCAGTTGGGCCTATCCGGTGCCCAAGCATGCCTGGCCCCAGCCCGACCCGGCGCAGATGGTCCATGTGCCCGGCGTCAAAAAGACCTTCACGGTTGCCGGGGTGAATGACCGTTTCAATGTGCCGGACTGGTATCCCGCGTCCCATCCCGCCATGCCGCCGATCGTGGCGCATGGGCGCAAACCCGATGTGTTCGCCTGCGGCTATTGCCACCTGCCGAACGGCCAGGGCCGCCCGGAGAATGCCTCGCTGGCCGGACAGCCCGCCGCCTATATCGTGAGCCAGGTGGCGGACATGCGCGCCGGCCGGCGCAAATCCTCGTCCGACAAGATGGGCTCGATCAATGCCATGATGGGCGTGGCCAAGGCGTCGAACGACGCCGAAGTGAAGATCGCCGCCGGTTACTTTTCCAGATTGAGATTCGCCAAATGGATCCGGGTGGTGGAAACCGATCTTGTGCCGAAGACCGACATCTCCCAACGCAACATGCTGGTGGTGGTGCCGGGACCACGCGAGAAAATCGGCAAGCGCATCCTGGAGATTCCGGAAAACCTGGAGCGCACCGAAGCACGCGACTCAAAATCCGGTTTTGTCGCCTATGTGCCCAGGGGCGCGGTGTCGCGCGGCAAGGCGCTGGTGGAATCCGGGGCAGGCGCCTTCCCCTGCGCCGCCTGTCACGGGCCAAGCTATCGCGGCAATGGCGCGGTGCCGGCGCTGGCGGGCCGTTCGCCCAGCGGCATCGTGCGCCAGCTGCATGACTTCAAGGCCGGCACCCGCAATGGTCCGGGCGCCGCGATGATGCAGCCGGAAGTGGCCAACATGACCGACGACATGCAAATCAACATCGCGGCGTATCTCGCCTCGCTCAATCCGTGAAAAGGACAAGCACCCCATGATCAATTCCCGCCGTGCCTTCCTGATGGGCACTGCCGCGGCATGCGCCGCCGCCATCCTTCCGCTCAATGCCGCATTGGCCCAAAGCGCCATCACCATCGGCGCACCGATGGACCCACCGGAATGGGCGCTGCTGCAGCGTGAAGTGCTGCATGCCCACACCGCGGCCTGCGTGAAATTCTTCCGCCGCTATTTCAATCCTGCGACCGGCTGGCTGGAAACCACCGAGCG
>CANCMM010000290.1:0-3557 GCA_947379335.1 Alphaproteobacteria bacterium
TGCGCCTTTTCTCGCTGGCTTCGATCCCGCGCAGCGAAGAAACCCGCGCGCGCATGGCCGGTTTCTATGACGATGCCGGTTTCCTGCAGGCCGCCAATATCGATGCCCTGATCGTCACCGGCGCCCAGCCCGGCGCCCCCGACCTGCGCGGCGAGCCCTATTGGGCCGAACTGGCGCATCTGATCGACTGGGCCGAGATCGGCACCATCTCCACCTTGTTCTCGTGCCTGGCGGCCCATGCCGCGGTCCTGCACCTGGACGGCATCGCGCGCCGCCCGCTGCCCAGGAAACTGTCCGGCGTCTATGACAGCACCCGGGTCGAGGACGATCCCTTGTTCTTCAACACCGCCCCCGCCGTGCCGGTACCCCATTCGCGCCGCAACGATATCGCCGAGCGCGATCTGGTGGCCAAGGGCTATCGCGTGCTGTCGCATCTGGAGAATGGTCAGACCGACATCTTCACCCGCGAACCGCCGGGCCAGAGCCGCTTTGTCTTCTTCCAGGGCCATCCCGAATATGATCCGGGCACCCTGGGCCGCGAATATCTGCGTGACATGGGCCGCTTCCTGCGCGGTGAAAGCACAGAGCGCCCCGCGCTGCCGGAAAATTATTTCGACCGCGCCACCGAGGATAAACTGACGGCAATGGCCGGCGAAACCGGGCTGGCGCGGTTCAACGAGATCGTCACCGGCGCCCTGCCGCGCCAGATGTGGCGCGGCAACACCATCAAGCTGTTCGGCAACTGGCTGACGTTGGTGGCCGCGGCCAAGGCCCGCCGCGCTTCCTCGCGCACGGTGCATACCCGCCGCCGCGCTTCCTAGATCGGAATCGCGTCGAACGCGATCGTCGTGCGCGGTTGCGTATCGCGGAACGGCACAGTGCCGTGCCACATGTAAGACGGGAACAGCACCAGCCGCCCGGCGCGGGGCTGGATGGCGCGGCGGATAGGGTCCTTCAGCTCCACCTCCAGTGCCGGCTCGCCGAACTTGATCCAGCCCTGGCGGCCTTCTGTATCTTCGACCGCCTTGGGCAGCGCCACGTAATAGCAGGAGCTGATCCAGCCTTCGGGATGGATATGGTTGGTGTGAAAGCCGCAATCCTTCAGCCGCGACGACCAGGAGCCGGTGTAATCGAAACCGCGCGCCCGGCGGGCGGCCAGCGGATGTTTCTCATCCAGCTTCATGTCGGCGATATAGCGCCCGACCGCTTCGCGGATGCGGATCTGGATTTTTTCCACCAGCACATGCCCGGCCCCGAACAGCTTGTCAGGCGTTTGGCTACCGTTGCGCAGTGACTGGTCCAGATATTCGCGGGTGGTGGGATGCACCCGGTCCAGCCAGGCATTCAGTTCGGCATTGAAGCTTTCCATGTCGGAAAAGCCTGCGGGCGGCTCCAGGTCATAGGCTCGGATCAGGGAGTCATAGCCGTTCAGCGCTTCGTCGCGTTCATCGCCCAGCATGCGCCAGGCAGTGCCCAGCATGGCCAGCGCCACCTGATCGTGCGGCGCCAGGGCCAGGCTCTTTTCGCACAGCAAGGCGCCGCGCTGCGGATCGCCCGACAGAATGGCGCCTTCAGCGGCGCAGCTCAGAAGATTGGCGTCTTCGCCATATTTGGCCATCACCTCTTCAAAGACTTTCAGCGCCTCGTCCGGACGCTTCATCAAATTGAGGGCGTTGCCCACGCCGGTGGCAATGATTTTGTCGTCCGGCGCCAGCAGCTGGGCGGCGCGATACACTGCCAACGCCTCCTCGCCCCGTTTTTCGTGTGTGAGGAAATAGGCCTTGGACATCAGCAATTCGGCGCTTTTGGGCGCGCGGTCGTAAGACTTGAGATAATCCTCATGCCCCAGCCGATACATCAGGTCGTTGTGGAATTTGTGCCATTGCGGATTGGCCGGCTCGCGCGCCACCAGGTCCCGCGAGATCCGCGCCGCTTCGTCATAGCGCTTCAGGTCCTGCAGGATTTCCGCCCGGATGGCGTCGGACATCGGATCGGGATCCAGCGTCACCGCGCTTTCATAATGGCTCAGCGCTTCGTCATTCTTGTTCTGCCGCCGCAGCGCCAGGCCCAGTCGTTGATGCAGCGCGCCGCGCCCCTCCGCCGACGCCGCGCCAGCCAGCGCCTCGCGCAAGGGCGGCTCGGCTTCGGCGGGACGCTTGGCCGCCAGCAGCACATCGGCCAGCGATAGCCGGGCGCGCACATTCTGCGGCATCACCCGCAGCCATCGGCGCGCCAGAGTCTCGGCCTCTTTCAGATCGCCCATTTCCTGAAAGACATTGATCGCCTCGAAATAGGCTTCGCCATAATCAGGCTTCAGCGCCAGGGCGGCTTTGAAAGCCTGGGCCGCTTCGGGAGTGCGCTGCAGCCAGCGCAGCGCCGTACCATGGCTGAAGGCCAGCATCGCCGCGCCGGGATCTGCGGCGCGGGCGCGGGCAAAAAGATCGGCGGCCTCTTCGTGGCGCTCCTGGTGCATGCGCACCATCCCGGCCAGGTGCAGGACTCGCGGGTCGTCATTCTCCAGCAGGGGGGCCAGCGCCCGGTCGGCCACGGCGGTATCGCCCATCCGAAGGGCCTGACTCGCGGTTCCGAGGGCCTGCAAAAGGGCCGGATTTGCTTGGGCGGTTACCATGGCGGCACCCTATAGGAGCCGGGCAGGGCCTGTCAGGACAAAAACTTGACGTGTCGTCACGATTAACACTTTCAATTTCAAGGGGTTGGTAAAATTGCGACAGGATTTCTAATTGTCGCAAATTGTCAGAAAACGCCCCTTCCCCCCTCGAAGCCCGAGATTTAATAAGTATCTAGGGCGGGGGTTCCTCAGACGTGACCATGCATTCGCTATTCCTGGATATCGGTTGGTTTTTGGCGGCGATCGCAGTGGTCGGCACCGGCTATTCGTTGCTGTCCGCCGTGCTGGTCGGCCGCTTCATGCAGGAACCGCCGCGCGCCGCCGCCTCCAGCCCCGCCGTCACCGTCCTGAAGCCGTTGCACCAGGGCGAGCCCGACCTGGCGCGCAACCTCGAAACCTTCTTTGCCCAGGATTATGACGGTGACGTGCAGATCCTGTTCGGTGTGCATGACGAAGCCGATCCCGCCATCGAAATTGTGCGCGCGTTGCAGGCCAAGTATCCGCACATGGACACATCCATCGTGGCGGACACCGCGCTGTATGGCGCCAATGCCAAGATTTCCAACCTGATCAATATGCTGCCGGCCGCGCGCCACGACACGCTGGTGCTGTCGGACAGCGATATCGCCGTAGGCCCCAAATGGCTGGCCCAGGTGACCGCGGCACTGGCGCGTCCCGGCGTCGGCATCGTCACCTGTCTTTATACCGGCGAGCCGGCCAAGGATGGCCATCGCTTGTGGTCGTCGCTGGCCGCGATGGGCATGTCCTATACCTTCCTGCCCAATGCGGTGCTGGGCACCAGCCTTGGCCTTGCCACGCCTTGCTTTGGTTCGACCATCGCGCTCAAGCGCCAGACCCTGGACGAGGTTGGCGGTTTCGCCGCTTTCGCCGACCAGTTGGCCGATGATTACGAGATGGGCCGCGCCGT
>CANCMM010000291.1:0-3546 GCA_947379335.1 Alphaproteobacteria bacterium
TCGGCGACCACCGAGATCACTTGCCACGGCACCATGGAAGGCACCGGCCGCTCCCAGATCAGCTGGCGCGGGGACAGCCATTATGAAGGCAGTTACAGCTTCACCGGCAGCATGCATGACCATCCCAACAATATGAGCAGTACCTACACCGGCGACTGGGTGAAAGCCGATTGCGGTGCGGTCAAGGCGTTCAGCGGCAAGATTCCGTCTTCCGCGATGAGGCCTCCGGCGCCGCATTGAATATTCCGGCGCTGGTATCCCTGCTGCGGGACTCGCAGCGCGCGGTCATATTTACCGGCGCCGGCATGTCCACCGAATCCGGCATTCCGGATTTCCGCTCGCCCGGCGGCATCTGGACCAAGATGATGCCGGTGGAATTCCAGGATTATATATCGGATCCCGAGGCGCGCCGTGTTTCATGGCAGCGGCGTTTCGAGATGGAAGAGACCTGGAACGCGACCCGCCCCAATGACGGCCACAGGTGCGTGGCCGAACTGGTCGCCATGGGCAAGGTTTCCCACGTCATCACCCAGAACATCGATGCCCTGCACCAGGAGGGCGGCGTGCCCGATGAGAAGGTGATCGAACTGCATGGCAACACCCGTTACGCCAAGTGCCTGGACTGCGGCTTGCGGGTGGAGATCCCGGACATCCGCGCCCATTTCGATGCCCATGGCGATGCGCCCGATTGCGTGGCCTGCGGTGGCATCGTGAAGACCGCCACCATCTCCTTCGGCCAACCAATGCCGGAAGGCGAAATGACCCGCGCCGAGGCGGCGACCCTGGCTTGTGACCTGATGCTGGTGCTGGGTTCCTCCCTGGCGGTCTATCCGGCCGCCAGCTTTCCGCTGCTGGCCAAGCGCAACGGGGCCGGGCTGGCGATCCTGAACCGGGACGAAACCCCGCAGGACCGTTTTGCCGATCTGGTCATAAACGCCGAAATAGGCCCCACATTGCGGGCGGTTATTGACCTTTTGTAAGGCGGGTTGCCCGTACCTATATGATGGCTACACTGAGCCAACCCCCGAATCCGGAGACTTGCCCTTGCGCCGCGCCGACGAAGAAAATGACGAAAAAGAAGACGAGAAGTCCAAGGCCCCGGAACCGCAATCCTCCGAGATCGCCAAGGCGCTTTACAAGTCGCGCACGGTCCTGATCTTCGGCGAAGTCGACATGAAGATGGCCGAGCGGGTCACCGCCCAGCTGCTGGCCTATGCCGAGAGCGAAGGCGATATCCGCGTCATCGTCAATTCGCCGGGCGGCCATGTGGAGTCGGGCGACACCATCCACGACATGATCCGCTTTGTCGGCAACCGGGTGAAGATGATCGGCACCGGCTGGGTCGCATCCGCCGGCGCGCACATCTATCTGGGCGCGAAAAAGGAAAACCGCTTCTGCCTGCCGTTTACCCGCTTCCTGCTGCACCAGCCTCTGGGCGGCGTGCGCGGCCAGGCCAGCGATATCACCATCGAGGCCGAGGAAATCCTCAAGATGCGCGCCCGCCTGATCAAGGAAATCTCGGACGAGACCGGCCAGCCCTATGAGAAGGTCGTCAACGACACCGAGCGCAATTTCTGGATCGGCGCGGAAGACGCGGTTGCCTACGGCCTCGTCGCAAAGGTCATCAGTCGCGCCAGCGATGTTTAATGCTTTCGACCCTCCCCTTGAGGGAGGGTCGAAATTTGCGCCAGCAAATTTCGGGGAGGGGTATGCCACCGCGAAACACTGCTCCCCGGCGTATTCAGTTCAAACGTGATCTTGCACGCAGGCTGCGCGGCAGTCCGACGGATGCTGAGCGCAAGCTTTGGAATCTGTTGCGTGGCAAGCAGCTTGCTGGTTTGCGCTTTCGAAGGCAGCAGCCCATAGGGCCTTATATCGCGGATTTCTTTTGCCCGGCGGCAAAGCTCATCGTGGAGCTGGACGGCGATCAGCACGGTGCTGACAAAGAAGCTACCTACGATGCGGCACGCACAAGCTGGCTGCAAGACCGTGGGTACGAGATTTTGCGAATTCCAAACCACGCTGTCTTGAAAGGCAAGCCGGTCGATCTGATCTGCCGCGCAATTGATGGACTGTTACCCCTCCCCGAACGGCCTTCGGCCGTTCGACCCTCCCTCAAGGGGAGGGTGGAATGAGTCCCTGGTGGCGCGGCGCGGCGATCTATCAGGTCTATGTCCGCAGCTTTTGCGACAGCAATGGTGACGGGCAGGGCGACTTCGCTGGCCTTGCAGCCAAGCTGGATTACATAAAGTCGCTGGACATGGATGCGATCTGGCTGTCGCCGATCCATCCTTCGCCAAACCGCGACTGGGCCTATGACGTTTCCGACTATGAGAACGTCCATCCCGATTATGGCACCTTGCAGGACTTCGCCGGCCTGGTGGACGCCGCCCATGCGCGCGGGCTGAAGGTCATCCTGGACGAAGTGCTGGCGCATACCAGCGACGAACATGCCTGGTTCGCCGCCAGCCGCGACGGCGATGCGGCCAAGAAAGACTGGTACGTCTGGGCCGATCCCAAGGATGACGGCACGGTGCCCAACAACTGGCTGTCGGTGTTTGGCGGCCCGGCCTGGTCCTATCAACCGGCGCGGCGGCAATATTATCACCACAAGTTCCTACGCCAGCAGCCCAAGCTGAACTGGACAAACGGGCAGGCGCGCGAAGCGGCGCTGAAGGTGCTGGATCTGTGGCTGGAACGCGGGGTGGATGGCTTCCGCCTGGATGTGGCAAACGCCTTCCTGCATGACCAAACGCTGACGGATAATCCCGCCATTCCGGCGGCGCAGCGCGGCGGGGCGGAATGGTCGGCCGCCGCCAACATGCAGTGGCATCTCAACGACTCCAATCTCGAAGAGAACAAGCCGCTGCTGGACGTGATCCGGCGGCGGGTGGAAGCCTTCGACAACCGCTTTGTGTTCGGCGAATTCTCCGAAGAGTTCGAGCGTTCCGGCTGCTACCTGCCGTCCAACAAGGGCCTGCATGCCGGCTACAATTTCGCGTTGCTGCTGGCCGGGGATGCGGCGGCGATCCGCGCCCATCTGGAAATCCTGGCGCAGCATCCGGACCACTGGCCCTGCATCGCCTTCTCCAACCACGACGTGATTCGCACCGCCTCGCGGTTCGGACAACCGGCCGCCAAGGCGATGCTGGCGCTGCTGTTCGCATTGCGCGGCACCTTGCTGCTCTATCAGGGCGAGGAGTTAGGCCTGCCGGAAGTCACGTTGCGGCGCGACCAGCTCAAGGACCCGGTGGGCGACCTTTATTACCCGCTATTCAAGGGCCGCGATGGCTGCCGCACGCCCATGCCCTGGGACGCGGATGCGCCCAACCTGGGTTTCAGCAGCGGCGCGCCCTGGCTGCCCTTGGGCGCCGGGCATCGCGCGCTGGCAGTGTCGGCACAGGACGTCGATCCGGATTCGGCGCTGGCTTATACCCGCAAGCTGGCAGCCGCGCGGCATGCCCATCCCGCCTTGCGTGACGGCAGCCTGACGCTTTTGCCGGGCGGCTTGGTGTTCGTGCGTGAAGGCGGCGGAGAGAAGTTCGT
>CANCMM010000292.1:0-3533 GCA_947379335.1 Alphaproteobacteria bacterium
GGGCAGATATCGAAGCGTATGCCGGTCAGCCTTACGTACCGTCTCAACTCAAGACGGCAATCGGACAGGCGAAAAACGTCTATTTTGTTCACTTCCGGGGCGTCCGTAACAAAATCATCGCTGATTTGGCGGCGGGCAAGGCTGTGCCTATCTCGGGTCACGAATGGCTAAAGATGTCCAATCCCGGCCTGGACAGCATCATGGCGATATCGAAGATCGCGCTGGACCTGACAGAGGCGCATGCAGCGGAACAGACGGCGGACGCTGTCCGACATTTCTATGTCGCCATCGCGTTGATGTTCGTGTCGATCGGCCTCGCCTCCTTCGCGACGATGTATGTAATGTGGCGCGTCATTCGGCCACTCAATAAAATCACGGCAACGATGAGCGCCGTGGTTCAGGGCGACCTTGATCACGATATACCATTCGAAATTCGCCAGGACGAGATTGGCCAATTCGCGCGCGCGCTCAGGATCTTCCGAAACAGCGTCGCCGAGAAAAAGCGCCTGGAAGTCGAAGTGGTGCGCAATCAGGCCGCCAAGGAGGTTGCGGAAACCTCCAATCGCGTGAAGTCAGAATTTCTGGCCAATATGAGTCACGAACTGCGGACCCCGCTGAACGCGATACTGGGCTTTACCGAAATTCTGAAGATCCAGCTCTACGGGCCATTGGGACACACCAAATATATCGAGTATGCGGATGACGTGCACAAAAGCGGCGCGCATTTGCTGGATTTGATCAATGACGTGTTGGACCTTTCCAAGATCGATGCCGGCAAGATGGAGTTGCGCGAATCTGCTTTCTTGGTTGAGGAGCTCATCGACGATGCGGTGTTTCTAACGCGTGGCAAAGCAAATGACCGTGTGAGAATTGAACTTTCCGCCCCGGGGGACTCGCATATTCAGGCGGATAGGCGGCTGGTCAAGCAGATCCTCATCAATCTGCTCAGCAACGCCATCAAGTTCACGCCCGAGGGCGGTACCATCACCATTGGCGCACGAAAAGGCCGCGACTCGGGATTGGAGATCTACGTCGCCGATACCGGAATCGGTATGGATGCGCTGCAGCTGGAAAAAGCCTTCTCGCCCTACGGCCAGATCGATTCAAAGATTGCACAGACACATCAGGGGACGGGACTTGGCCTTCCTATCGCGCAATCGCTGGCGCGATTGCATGGGGGCGATCTCGTTGCCAAAAGCACGCCTGGACAAGGCACTTGCATGATTTTGATTCTGCCCGAAGACAGGATCGTAAAACCCATTGTGGCGGTTTCACTCGCCGCTGTTTGAGTCCTGGTGTTCCGGGGCCGCCTTTACAGGCGGCCGAAACGCTTGACGGCTTCCTGAAGGGAACGAAGCTTTTCGATATAGCCGTACATGGAATGCTCGGTCTGATCGAGGGCCTGCGCCTTCACCAGCACTTCGGCGGCGATATCTTTGGGTATCGTCACCACGCCATCGGCATCCGCCACGACAATATCACCCGGCGCGACGCGGATGCCGCCGGCGGTCACCGGCACATTGCCCGTGGCGCGGTAATGCCCAACCGAAGTGGACGGCACGATACCCGTGGCATAGACGGGAAATGCGATCTTCTTGAGATACGCAATATCGCGCACGCCGCCATCGATCACCGCGCCGGCAAATCCCCGCGCATTCATCGCCGTGGCCATCAGCCCGCCGATGCCGGCAATGTCGTCGCCGTCCGCGACGGCCATCACATAGACCGAGTTCAGGGGCGCTGTATCGAGTACGACTTGCATGGGCGTCACCGCCGACGGCGCGCTGCCTTCGGCCTTGTCCATCTGAACTGTTACGGCGAAACCCGCAAACTTGCCGTCCGAGATCGCATGGACCTTGTGCGACATGAAGGAACGCTTGTTGTAAAGCTGTTCCAGCGCATCCGAGACGGAGGCGACTTCCACGTGACGATAGGCGTCGATCAGAAGGGCCGGATTTGCCGCATAGGTCTTCGCATCCGGCAAGGGCTGGGCCGCAACGCCGCCTACAAGGCAGACCAGCAGTCCGCCAAAACCGAATGCGATGGATTTTCTCGTCCGTGAAGCAACGGGATTGCGCAATTCTATATCCTCCAACGACCGGCACTCTCAGCAGGGCCGGTTCAGCCACTATCGCGGCAAGATAGCGAAAGCCAGGCGCTCAAGGCAAATCGCGGACCGTACCGCGCAGGCACCTAGAACACTGAAAGAAAGGCATTTTCACCACGAATTTCACTTCCGGTTGCCAGCATGGCGACCCTCTGGCTCAATGACCCCAACAACAAGGCTGTGGGGGCCAGAATGTCCGGAAAAAACGCGCGGTGCGGGCTGCGTCGTACAATGTGGGACCGCAGGTCCTTCAGGCTTTGGGCGACAACAATCGCCATGCTGGCTCTCCAAACGACCCTGTCCGAAGGTCAGACACAGGATCAGGCCCAGGCTTCGCTATTGGTCGGCACGTGGGAAGCGGCAGGCGGGCTGGCAACCCCAATAGATAACGATCAGCGCATTTCGAGTTTTTTCTATACGGAAGAATTTCATTCCGATGGGACCGGCCTCTTCAATATCTACATGAACAAAGTATGTGGACGATTGGTCGCCGCTCACGCCTTCAGGTGGAATATCTCCCAGGGGAAACTCGTTAGCCGGGCTACCTACCCTGATACGTTGTCAGCGGATAAAATCGTTTCTCTGAACCGCAGCAATGTCAGCTTTCAATCCCAAAGCGACGGACAAATCCTGCATCGCCATAAGATAGCCGAATGCCCGACGTCCTGATTTTCCAGTCCGGCGGCTAAGGCAGATCGCGCGCCACGCGAAAACCTGTCAGGGTCGAATAATCATAATCCCGGTCCGCGCCGTCTTGCGCCGCCGCCACCCGGGCTGCGCTGCGTACGAAGATCGGAATGTTGTTCCAGGCGCCGCCGCGAATGGCATGGCGGATGCAAAAACTGTCGGTCCAGGCCCGGCCATCGGTCGGCGCACCGACATAGCTAGGATGCCAGCAATCGGCGGTCCATTCCCAGGCATTTCCCAGCATACCCGACAGGCCGAAGGCGTTGGTTTCGAACTTGTCCACCGCGCCCAGCAGCTTGTTGTCCCATTCGCTGCCGCAACCATTGCAGTTGGCATGGCCGCCGCCGATATCATTGCTCCACCAGCGCGTCGTGTTGGTGCCGGCGCGGGCGGCATATTCCCATTCCGCCTCGCTGGGGAGCCGATAGGGATTGCGCGCGCCGATATCGGGATGGGCGGCCCGCGCCTTGGCATTGATCCAGGCAATGAAGGCTTCGGCGTCTTTCCAATCCAGGCACACCGCCGGCCAGCGCGGCGGCTCGACATCGGTGGGCGTGGCCGCCTGGCCGCGATGCAGCTGCTTCCAACCCAGCCCCAGCAGCGGATTGCAGGGCTGCGGCTTGTAGCCGGTGGCATTGAGGAAGGCCAGAAACTCCTCGCTGGTGACGGGATACTTGGCCAGGGCGAAAGCCTTCAAGGTCACCACATGCTGCGGCCCCTCGGAATCGAACCGGCCCGG
>CANCMM010000293.1:0-3529 GCA_947379335.1 Alphaproteobacteria bacterium
AAGCTGCGCGAAGGCATCGCCGTGCCCTTCTTCGGCCGCGACGCCCTGACCACACAAGCGCCCGCCGCGCTGGCACTGAAGATGGGCGCCCACATCATCATGGCCGCCAACCGCCGCGTCGGGGGCCCGCGCTTCCACGTCACGGTGCAGCCGGAACTGGAATTCAACGCCAGCGGAAATGAAGCCGAAGACGTGACGCGACTGACCGCCGCCATCCAGGCCCGCATCGAGGAGATGGTGCGCGCCAATCCCGGCCAGTGGCTGTGGATTCACAATCGCTGGACCACGCCGCGCGACATCGCCCTGCTGCAGGCCAAACAATGACGACACGCCAACGCCTCTTGGACCAATTGTTCTTCGGCCGCGATCCGTTGAAGGATTTTCCGCACGGAAAACCCACCGACCTGCAGGGCTGGCATTCCCAGCATCCCTACCTGGCGCGCGCCATCAATGAAGCCAAACCCGGCATCGTGGTGGAAGTCGGTGTGTGGAAAGGCGCCTCGGTCGTCACTCTGGCCAAGGAAATCCAGCGGCTGAAGCTGGACGCGGTGGTAATCGCCATCGACACATGGCTGGGCTCGTCCGAGCATTATTTGTGGGAGAAATTCATTCCCGACCTGGATTTCGAGTTCGGCTATCCCCGCCTCTATCACAAGTTCGCCGCCAACATCGTCAACGAAGGGCTGCAGGATGTCGTAGTGCCGCTGCCGCTGGATTCCATCAATGCCTTCCAGCTGCTGAAGGAAAAAGGCATCCGCCCGGACATTCTGCACATCGATGCCGGGCACGATTACCATTCGGTGATGGCCGACCTGAAGGCCTGGTGGCCCCAGTTGAAGGACGGCGGCGTATTGGTGGGCGACGATTATTTTTCCAAGCCCATCATCGGCCAGGGCAAGTGGCCGGAAGTGCGCCAGGCGTTTGACGAATTCTTTGCCGTCAACCGCCATACCGTGTTCGAGAACACGGACGGCAAGTGCTACTTGGGAAAACCGGCCTAAAGCGGTTCCGGCTTCGGCTTACGCGTCGACAGCGACGGGTCCAGCCGCACCTGGAACCAGTTCATCGCCCAGTGCAGATGCGGGCCGGTGGCGCGGCCCGTGGCGCCGATCAACCCGATGCGCTGGCCGCGCTTGACGGCCTCGCCCACCTTTACCAGCCGCTTGCTCTGATGCAGGTATGAGGTGGACACGCCCTGGCCGTGATCGATCAGGGTGAAACCGCCATTCAGATAGTAATCGTCGGTGACACTGACCACGCCATCGGCCGGCGCATGGATCGGCGTGCCGGTGGGCGCGGCCATGTCCACGCCGTAATGTGGTGACATGGGCGTGCCGTTGTCGATGCGCTGGCTGCCAAAGATGCCGCTTTCGATGCCCGGCGCCGGCCAGTCGAAGCCTGACAGGAAATCGCTGCCGCCGCTGTCGGTCAGACGCGCCAGATAGATGGTCTCCGCTTCATGGGCGATGCGCGCTTCAACTTCCGGCGGCGGCGTCACCGTGTGCTGTGGCAGGCCATTGACGTGCTGGATATCGTAGGTGCGCGTCGACGGCGTAAAGCTGCGGCTGTCGCCGCCGCCTTCGGGATAGCGCACCGTCACCAGCACCGGCTTGGTCTGGTCGGGGCCGAAGCCGAAAGCGAAACGTCCATCGGCGGTGACGCGCACGGGCCGCCCATCCAGCGCCGCCACCGAGCCCGGCGGGGCGCTGCCCGTGGCCAGACTGCCTTGGCTCATCGCGCCGGTAATGGAAAAGCGCACGGGTTTTTCGGGGACCGCCAATGCGGGCAAGGAAACAAGACAGGCGCCGACAAAAAACCGGCGCCGCATCATTTGGGCGCCAAGCCCTTTTCCTGCGCCCGCGCCGTGGCGATGTCGGGGCTGGCATAGGCTTCCTGCAGGTCCACGCTCCAATAGCGCAGGGCGTCCAGCGGAATGTGCGTGCCCGTCACGGCGCAGGCGACATAGCCGCCGGGGGTGACGATCTCATATTCGCCGTCGAGATAGTGAAGCCTGGCCTCACCCTGGTCGCGTTCCATGACGTTCATGCGGTTATTGTATCCAATTCACTGTCAGAAAAGCGAGCCTTGATCCAAGGGCTTTTTCGATTTTGCTTTGCCGGATCCCCCCTCCGCCACCGCCGGCTTGTCGCCATCGGCAAAGGTCAAGGTCAGCGCCTCGCCCGGTTTCACGGCGGCGGCGCGGCGGCGCACGTTGCCATCCTCGCCCCGCACCAGCGCGAAGCCCCGCTCCAGCACCGATTTGTGGGAGACGCTGTCCAATACCCGCGTCAGTCCGTCCAGGTGCTTCTTCGCCTGAGCCAGACGCGCGGTTTGCGCCCGCCTGGAGCGTTCGCCCAATGCCTTCAACCGCTCGCCGAACACCATCATGCGGTCCTTCAGCATGCGATCCCGTAACTGCGCCTCCGCCCTGGAGAATTGCACGCGATGGACCTGCAAATTCTTGCGCAGCGACTGGCCCAGACGCTCGCTGGCCTGGTCCAGGCGCTGGCGGGGCCCCGCGAACAGGCTTTCCGCCTTGGGCAGCACCCGCGCCAGCTGCGCCAGATGCCGCTGGCGATCCTTCAGCCCTTTGCTGAAACAGGTCAGCATGCGGCGCTCATAATCCATGGTCTGCGCCAAAAGTTCGGTGCGCACCGGCACCGCCAGCTCGGCGGCGGCCGTCGGTGTAGGCGCGCGCATGTCCGAAACGAAATCGATGAGCGTGGTATCGGTCTCATGCCCCACCGCCGAGATTAGCGGGATGGTGCTGGCCGCCACGGCGCGCACCACTGCTTCATCATTGAACGCCATCAGGTCTTCGACTGAGCCGCCGCCCCGCGCCACGATGATGAGATCGGGCCGCGGCGTGAAATTGTTGAACCCGGCGATGGCGGCGGCGACTTCGGCGGCGGCCTTCTCGCCTTGCACCGCCACCGGCCACAACAGCACCCGGCGGGGAAAGCGCGCTTCCAGCCGGTGCATGATGTCGCGGATCACCGCGCCGGTAGGCGATGTGATGACACCGATGACGTCGGGCAGGAAGGGCAGCTTCTTCTTGCGGGATGCGTCGAACAGGCCTTCGGCGGCCAGCTTCTTGCGCCGCTCCTCCAGCATCGCCATCAGCGCGCCCAGGCCGGCCAGCTCCACCTGTTCGACAATGATCTGATAGCGCGACGATCCGGCATAGGTGGACAACTTGCCGGTGCAGATCACTTCCATGCCCGCTTCGGGCCGGATCTTCAGCCGGGCGGTGTTGCCGCGCCAGATCACCGCGTTCAGCACCGCCTTGTCGTCCTTCAGGTCGAAATAGACATGGCCAGAGGAATGGAATTTCAGCCCCGAAATCTCGCCCCGCACCCGCACCATGGCGAACTGGTCTTCCACTGCGCGCTTGAGGGCGGCGGACAATGTTGTGACTGTAAATTCGGGCAGGTTGGAAACTGGTGTGTCGGGCATGGTCCCATGATACAGGGTGGCGGCGGGCAAAGGCGAGGTTTGCGGTGAAGGTCTTGTTGGTGGGTTCGGGGGG
>CANCMM010000294.1:0-3521 GCA_947379335.1 Alphaproteobacteria bacterium
GGATCTGCAGCATGGCATCGTCCAGGTCTTCGGCCGGCGCGCTATCCAGACCGGCGCGTCGCGCCACGTCATACAGCGCGCCGGCGCCCATGCTGGCCTCCTCGCCGGGAATGGCCACCGTCACCACATGCCGCGCCAGGCCGTCGAAACTGCGCAGGTAACCCAGCGCATCCTTGTTCGCCAGCATGCCGCAGATGAGATAAAGCGGCCGCTCGCCATATTCCTCCATGTCGGCCACGGCGCGCGATACCGCTTCGGCGCCATGCGGATTGTGGCCGCCGTCCAGCCAGACCTCGGCGCCGCGCGGCGCGGTTTCCACCAGCGGACCCTTGTGCAGGCGTTGCAGCCGCGCCGGCCATTCCACGGTCGACAGGCCGCGCTCGATGCCCGCATCCGTGCCCCACCCCAATCCTGCATGACGCAGGGCAGCGATGGCTACACCGGCATTCTCGATCTGGTGACGGCCCACCAGTTTGGGCAGCGGCAGGTCCAGCAAGCCCTGCTGGTCCTCATAGACCATGCGGCCATGTTCGGGACGGCTGACGAAATCCTGGCCGAACTCATAGACCGGCACGCCCAGCCGGTCGGCCTGGCGCAAGATGACTTCGCGGGCGATTTCGCTTTGCGGTCCCAGCACCAGCGGCGCACCCTTCTTGATGATACCGGCTTTCTCGGCCGCGATGCCGCCCAGATCGTCACCCAGGAATTCCTTGTGATCCAGGCCCACTGGCTGAATCACCGTCATGGCCGGATGCAGCACCACATTGGTGGCATCAAAGGTGCCGCCCAGCCCGACTTCCAGAATGGTGACGTCGGCGGCATGACGGGCAAAGGCCAGGAACATGGCGGCGGCGGTGATTTCGAAGAAGGTGATCTCGCGCCCGGCATTGACCTGCTCGACCTCCTCCAGCAGCGACACCAGCGCCTCTTCCGAAATCAGCTTGCCAGCGATGCGGATGCGTTCATGGAATCGCACCAAGTGCGGCGAGGTATGGGTGTGAACCTTCAGCCCCTGTGCTTCCAGCATGGCACGCATGAAGGCGCAGGCCGATCCCTTGCCGTTGGTGCCCGCGACATGGATCACCGGCGGCAGGCGCAAATGCGGATTGCCCAGGTTGCCCAACAGCCGCAGGATACGGTCCAGCGCCAGGTCGATTTTTTTGGGATGCAGGGACAACAGGCGCCGCAGCACCGTATCGCTACGGGTCGTTTCGGACAGCATTACGGAGTCGCGGCAGCGCTGCCGTTACCGTTGCGCCCACTTCCATTACGAGCGGGCATGTTGAGAACCTTGCTGCGCGGCTTGCCCTCTTTCATCAACAGGTGCAGCAGCCGCGACAGGGTCGCGCGCAGCTCCTTGCGGTGGGTGACCATGTCCAGCATGCCGTGTTCGAGCAGGTATTCGGCGCGCTGGAAGCCTTCCGGCAGCTTCTCGCGGATGGTCTGGGCGATCACCCGCGCGCCGGTAAAACCGATCTGCGCGCCGGGCTCTGCGATCTGCACGTCACCCAGCATGGCATAGGAGGCGCTGACACCGCCAAAGGTAGGATCGGTCAGCACGACGACGTAAGGCAGCCCCGCCTCGCGCAGCATGTCCACGCAGATGGTGGCGCGCGGCATCTGCATCAGGGACAGGATGCCTTCCTGCATGCGCGCGCCGCCCGAAGCGACGAACAGGACATAGGGACGTTTTTCCTTGGCCGCCGCCTGCAGCGATTCCACCAGCGCCTCGCCCACGCCCATGCCCAGGCTGCCGCCCATAAAGTCGAAGGGCTGCACCCCGATCATCACCGGCAAGCCGTCGATGGTGCCGCGCGCGGCGGTAAAGGCTTCGGGGCGGCCGGTCTTGGTGCGGGCGCCCTTGATCTCGTCGACATACTTCTTCTCGCCGCGGAAACGCAGCGGATCGGCCGGCACGGTCGGCGGCACCAACTCGGTGAAGCTGCCGGCGTCGAAGGTATAGGCAAAACGCTCGGCCGGGCCGATGCGCATGTGATGGCCACAATTGGGGCAGACGTTGAGATTGGTCACCAGGTCGCGGTGAAAAACCATCTCACCGCAGGACGGGCACTTCTTCCAAAGATTCTCCGGCGTGTCGCCGCGATCCTTGCCCATCAGCCCCTTGATACGGGGGCGAACGATATTGGTGATCCAGTTCATGCCGGCACCTTACCATGACGGGCAGTGTGGGTGGAACCGGCCAAAGTGCGGGTCAGTTCCAGAACTTCGGCGATAACCTTGTCCTTGCCGGCGTTAAGATTTGCGGCAACCTGGCCGACAATGGCCGAGCCCACCACCACCCCGTCGGCCAGCAGCGCGATGGCGGCGGCCTGCTCGGGGGTTCGGATGCCGAAACCCACCGTGCAAGGCAGATCGGTGACGGCGCGCACCCGCGCCATGGCGGCGCGCACCTCGTCCTCGGGCACCGACTTGGTGCCGGTCACGCCGGCGACCGAAACATAATAAAGATAGCCCGATGCGTCGGCGACAATACGCTTCAACCGCACGTCATCGGTGGTCGGGGTAACAAAGCGGATCAGGTCCACGCCCTGCGCCTTGGCGGGTATACGCAGCACCTCGTCTTCCTCGATCGGCAGGTCCACCACGATCAATCCATCGACCCCGGCCGCTGCCACATCCTTGGCGAAGCGCGCCGTGCCATGGGCATGGATGGGATTGTAATAGCCCATCAGCACGATCGGTGTGGCCTTGTCGGTCTTGCGGAACTTCTCGACCATCTTGAGCACCTTGGCCATGGTGGCGCCGGACTTCAGCGCGCGCACGGACGATGCCTGCACCGCCGGACCATCGGCCATGGGATCGGTGAAAGGCATGCCCAGCTCGATGATGTCGGCGCCGCAGGAGGGCAGCTTCTGGAGGATGGCAAAGCTGGTTTCCATATCGGGATCACCGGCGGTGATGAAGGGTACGAAGGCGGTGCGGCCTTCCTTTTTCAGGGCGGCGAACCTGGCAGAGAGACGGCTCACAGTTTTTCTCCCAGCTTTTCGGCCACCGAGAAGATGTCCTTGTCGCCGCGGCCAGACAGGCAGACGGCGATGATCTGGTCCTTTTTCATCTGCCCCGCCACTTTGCAGGTGTGGGCGATGGCATGGGCCGATTCCAGCGCCGGGATGATGCCTTCCAGCTTGGACAGCAGCATGAAACCGTCCAGCGCTTCCCGGTCGGTGATCGAATAATACTTCACCCGGCCGATATCCTTGAACCAGCTATGCTCGGGACCGACACCCGGATAGTCCAGCCCGGCCGAGATGGAGTGGGCCTCGATGATCTGGCCATCCGAATCCTGCAACAGATAAGAGCGCGCGCCATGCAGCACGCCGGGCGAGCCCTTGGACAGGGTGGCGGCATGGCGCGGCGTGTCCACACCGTCGCCCGCCGCTTCCACGCCATGGATTTCCACACTGGCGTCGTCGGCAAAGGGATGGAACATGCCCGCCGCATTGGAGCCGCCGCCGACACAGGCCACGAGCAAATCCGGCAGGCGCTTTTCGCGGTCCATC
>CANCMM010000295.1:0-3519 GCA_947379335.1 Alphaproteobacteria bacterium
CCGCCAGCTTTACTTGCGCTATGCCCTGACGCTGTCAGCCGAATGTCCGCTTTTGGCGCAAAGCGGACATGACACCGGCCTGGGCTGAAGGGCTGGTTCTGACCGAAAGCGGACATTGGCGTTCTCGGCGCCGCCGGTACTTATAGGAACTTGCGTCAGTTTTTGGTCATCGGCAGATCGCGAGAAAAGCCGCGATTCCCCAGGAAATCCGCCATTATTTCGCTGGTGCACCCGCATGGGTTAAGGTTGCTTTACCGACTATTTATGCCTTCCGACTACGATCAGCGCATGAATGTTCTCGCCGCTGCCCGCGCCCTCAATGAGAAAGCGGCCCAACAAAAGTGGCATCACTTTTGTGATCCCACGCTCGCATTCAGCGATCCGGTCTACGAACAATGCCTGTCGCTCTGGCGAAGCAAGGCCGGGGCGCGCGCCATGCCCGCCAAATCCGAAATAACGCCTCGCGATCTGAAGGACTTTCTGTGCCACATCGCCATGTGCCAACGGGTCGCCGAAAATCCTTCTCAATATGTCTGGCGCCTCACCGGCGCGAAAGTCGCGGAAGTCACTGGCAATCATACCGGCAAGACGTTCGAGGAAAGTGTGCCGCCTGAAGTCCTGCCGCGCTGGATCGAATGCGGCGATATGGTCCTGGACGGCGGCCAGCCCCTGCGGTTTTGGGGACGGGTCCAGCTCAACGGCCGCGAATATCTAAATGCGGAGAACCTGTTCGTGCCCCTGGCCAACGATGAGGGGCAGCCCACTTTTGTGATGGGCCTGTGCCGCTATACGCCGCGCCTTTCGGAGAATGAGGAAAGCTGGGAAAACCAGATCGCCTATGTTCCGGGCGGCCTGCTCTAGTTCACCGTTTCTTGAAATCGCTCCCAGTGACAGGCCTCCGTCATGAGGCCAGAAGCCTCGCGCGCAACCGGGGTGCAGCGAAGTCGAGAAATGCTCGAACCTTCAAAGGCAGTGGTCCTTGCCCGGCATGAACCAGACTGACAGGCCATGACGGTGCCTCGAACGCCTGGAGCGCCAGCTCGAGTTTGCCTTCTTTAAGCGCTCCGGAGACCTGGTAGGACAATACTCTGGCAATTCCGACGCCTGCTATTGCCGCGTCGACTGCGGATTCCGCCGTGTTGATTACCAACCGCGAACGAACAGTCACCGCTTCCTCCTGTTTCCCGACGGAGAATATCCAGGCGTTGGCGGACATCAGCGCGTCGAATGTTATGCAATCGTGTGCGGCGAGGTCTGCCGGCTTGGCTGGTGTACCGCGGGCAGCAAAATATTCGGGGGACGCGCAGACAACCTTCCGAACTTCTCCAACGCGCTTGGCTATGAAGGCGCTATCCGCAAGTTCACCGATCCGGATTGCAAGATCGATATGCTCATCGAGGATATGCGAGATACGGTCAGACAGTGTTACACGCAGGTCAATATCCGGATACGCTTTGAGAAAGTCTGCGGCGACCGGGAGAATATGAAGCCGCCCGAACGCGATTGGAGCCGCAAGCGTCAGTTCGCCCCTCGGCGCGCTGTACTCGCCAGCGGCGGCACGTTCCGCATCCGCCACCTGCTCCAGGATGCGCTTGCAGGCGACAACGTAATTCTGGCCGGCATCTGTCAGGGCCAGCTTGCGGCTTGAACGAATAAGCAGCCTTGTCCCCAGATGCGCTTCCAGGTCCGAGATTTTTCGACTGACGGTGGCCAAAGGCGCGCCCAGAACGCGAGACGCTGCTGACAGGCTCCCGGCTTGTGTGACCGCCAACAATACCTTCATCGAGTCGAGGCGATCCATGGCACTTCCATATTTCGAGAGGCTACCTCCTATCTATCGGGGATATTCATCAAAAATGGAAGGCGTAAGTTCCCGATGCCCGGCCAACAAGGCCTCAACCTACAAAGGAATGCCCTCATGTCCCGCCTCGCCATCCCCACTTCAATTGAAGCCGCCCCCTCCGCATCGCAAGCGCTTCTCCAGGCCGTGAAGAAGCAGCTTGGCGTAGTGCCTAACCTGTTCCGGCTGGTGTCCAACAGCGCAGCGGCGTTGGAAGGCTATCTTGGTCTCTCCGGCGCGCTGGGCAAGGGCAAGCTTCCCGCCCAGACCCGCGAGCGCATCGCCCTGGCCGTTGCCGAGATCAACGGCTGCGACTATTGCCTGTCGGCGCACACCTATCTGGGCAAGAACCTGGCCCATCTGGACGACGCCGAAATGACCGCCAATCGCAGCGGTGCCTCGAACGATCCCATGGCCGATGCGGCAGTTCGTTTTGCCGCCAAGATTGTCCGCGAACGCGGCCATGTCAGCGATGAGGATGTTCGGGCCGTGAAGATGGCCGGCTATGACGACGCCCAGATCATTGAGATCGTGCAGCACGTCGCCCTCAACACCTGGACCAACTATATCAATCTGGTTGCCGAAACCGAGATCGACTTCCCCGTGGTGACGGCGCGCAAGGCCGCCTGACACGTATCAAAGAGCCGGCGGGTTCTGGCTGCCGGCTCTTTTTCCTCCGGAGACCATCGCAATGTCGCCTGATAGCCGGCCGCCGCTGCCGCCCTTCACCCTGGAAACGGCCATGCAGAAAGTCCGTTTCGCGGAGGATGCCTGGAACAGCCGGGACCCGGTGCGCGTCGCACGCGCCTATACCGTCGACAGCCAATGGCGTCACCGGACGGAGTTCCTGCAGGGGCGCGAAAAGATCGAGGCTCTCCTGACCAGAAAATGGAGTCGAGAATTCGATTATCGCCTGATCAAGGAAATCTGGGGCTTTCGCCAAAACCGCATCGCGGTTCGCTTTGCTTATGAATGGCGCGACGCCAACAACCAGTGGTATCGCAGCTACGGCAACGAAAACTGGGAGTTCGACGAGCACGGCCTCATGCGGCGGCGCCTTGCCAGCGTCAACGACTCTCCGATTGCACCCGACGAGCGCAGATTTTTCTGGGACGCGCCTGGCCCGCGCCCTGCTGATCATCCGGGATTGAGCGAACTGGGTTTCTGACCTCGCAGGGCGAAGCGCGCCAGTCTAGCCGTCGTATTTCACATTTAGCGCGAGGAACGCACGCATGGCCTCGGTCCGGTCTGACAGGATCGTGCGGACGTGGGGCCTGCTCTCCATCAGCTCCATGTAGGTCCCGACATCGGGCAGGAACCGTTCCAACAGGTCCTCATGGTAGATTGTCAGGGTGACGTGCCTGATCATCACGAAGTGCATATAGGCTGCGCAGTCTGCGGCGGTCAGTGACGCTCCCAGAATATAGGGGGCGAAGCGTGACAGGCGTGCCACCGCCTCCAGGCCCGCGCAGAGGCGTTCATAGGCCTCGGTCTTGGTTTCATCCGAAACGCTGCCGCCAAATATCGCTTCCTTGTAAAGACGCCGCGCGACCCATTCCGAATTCAGTTCCAGATGCTGCATGAGCTCGCGGCATTTCGCCCGCAGGAACGGGTCCGCCGGATAAAGCGGTACGTCGCGATACCGGTCTTCCAGATACTCCAGGATTGGTTGCGTCTCA
>CANCMM010000296.1:0-3518 GCA_947379335.1 Alphaproteobacteria bacterium
CTGGTGTCGGTGTCCCTGGCCGACGCGGAAAAGATCGCGGCGGAGTGATTCTGGCCGTAAGGCCCTAAACCGCCTTGGCGTTTTGCCGCGCCTGCGAATTTCCCTTTTGTGTCAGGTATTTGAAGGCGTCTGACATTCTTGACACCCCAAGGGGGCGACCATATGGTCCCCCCGCCTTCGACGCGCCGAAGGCCCGGTTTTGACGGCTTTTCGGACTTTGGGAGACGGTTTTGACGGCTCCGGACCCCGACAGGTTGAACGATCTGGGCAAGCGGCTCGCCGAGCTCCAGACTAGGCAGGCAGCCGGCCCCAAGCGCCAGCCGCCCAGCCAGTCGGGGATCGCATTCCGCTTCACCACCGAACTGGTGGCGTCGCTGGTGGTGGGAGGGGGCCTGGGATGGGGTTTGGACTGGCTGTCGGGCCATTTCGGTTTTCACACCCGCCCGGTCTTCCTGATTGTGTTTTTCATGCTGGGCATCGCGGCGGGCATCCGCAACGTGATGCGCGCGGCAAAAGAGATCAACGCCGAGATCGCAGCTGTGCGGTCTTCGGAAACTGAAGACGGCAAGGAGTAGGTATCCGTGGCGCTTAACCCGATGGAGCAGTTCACCATCAAGCCGCTCATTGCCGAGCCGCTGTTCGCCATTGCGGGCCATCCGATCTATTTCACCAACCAGGCGCTGCTGATGATCATCGTGGTCGTCGCCTCGTCGCTGTTCCTGACCCTGGCGGTCAAGCCGGGACGGCTGGTGCCGACGCGCGGTCAGTCGATGGCCGAGATTTCCTACGAATTCGTCGCCAACATGATCCATACGGCGACCGGCGAAGACGGCCTGAAGTTCTTCCCCTTTGTCTTCACCCTGTTCATGTTTGTGCTGTGTTCGAACTTCTTCGGCATGATCCCCGGAAGCTTCACCGTCACCAGCCAGATCGCCGTCACCCTGGCGCTGGCGTGCCTGGTGATGCTGATCGTGATCATCACGGGTTTTGCCAAGCATGGCCTTCGCTTCTTCATGCTGTTCGTGCCGAAAGCGCCTATCTACATCCTGCCGCTGCTGGTGGTGATCGAACTGATCTCCTTCTGCTCGCGCCCCATCAGCCTTTCGGTTCGTCTGTTCGCCAACATGCTGGCCGGCCATACCCTGCTGGCGGTGTTCGCGGGATTTGTCGTGTCGCTGGGCGCCGCGGGCGGATTTTTGGCGCCGTTGTCGGTGGCGCCGCTGCTCCTGATCGTCGGCATTCTGCTTCTGGAATTCCTGGTGGCGTTCCTGCAGGCCTACGTCTTCGCGATCCTGACCTGCATCTATCTCAACGAAGCCCTTCATCTTCACGATCATCACTAACTCTCAAAAAGGACCTGAAAAAATGGAAGTTGCAGCTGCAAAAATGATTGGTGCGGGCATTGCCTGTATCGCCCTGGTCGGCGCCGGCATCGGCATCGGCAACGTGTTCGGCAGCTACCTGTCGGGCGCGCTGCGCAATCCGGGCGCCGCCGCCACCCAGACCACCAACCTGCTGCTGGGCTTTGCGCTCTGCGAAGCGACCGGCCTGTTCGGCCTGGTCGTCGCACTGATCATCCTGTTCGGCTAAGACTTTGGTCGAGCACGGCGCCACCACTGAAACGACGGAAGCCCCCAAGAAAGAGGGTGGCTTTCCGCCGTTCGATACGACGACGTTCCCCACCCAGTTCTTCTGGCTGGTGGTGACGTTTGCGTTCCTGTTCGTCGTCATGTGGCGGCTGGCGGGGCCGAAGATCAACGCGGCCATCACCAACCGCAGGGGCACAATCAACGGCGCCATTGCCGAGGCGAGCAAGGCGCGTGCCGAAGCCGAAGCGGCCCAGGCCGGTTATGAAGCGGCGCTGTCGGGCGCCCGCGCCCGGGGCAACGCCCTGGCCGAGGAAACCCGCCAGAAGCTGAACGCGGAAATCGCCAGGGCCAAGACGGAAGCCGACGCCAAGGCTTCCGACGCCATGGCCGCCGCCGAAGCCCGCATCGCCCAGACGCGGGAAACCGCCAAGGGTCATGTGAAGACGGCGGCGCGCGATGCCGCCATCGCCATCGTCGAACGTCTGACCGGCGACAAGGTCTCGGCCGAAGACGCCACCGCGGCGTTGGGGAACTGACATGGAAATGCTCCACGAACCGGAATTCTGGGTCGCTATCGGCTTTGTGCTGGTCATCGCTCTGCTCGTCTGGAAGGGCGTGCCGGGCATGGTCGCCAAGATGCTGGACCAGCGCGCCGCGGTGATCGCCGCCGAGCTGGATGAAGCCCGCCGCCTGCGCGCCGAGGCTGCGGCCCTGCTGGCGGATTATCAGAAGCGTGCCGCCGGTGCCGAAGCCAAAGCCCGCAGCATCGTGGCCGCCGCCACCGCCGAAGCCGAGCAGTTCCAGAAGGACTCGCGGATTGCGCTGGAAGCCCAGATCGCCCGCCGCACCGCCGCTGCCCAGGACAAGATCGCCCAGGCCGAAACCGCCGCCCTCAACGAGATCCGCGCCCTGGCCGCCGACAGCGCCGTCAGCGCCGCCCAAAAGCTGATCGCCGCTCGCCTGGACGACAAGCGCGCCAGCAGCCTGATCGCCGACAGCATCAAGGGCGTGGGCGAAAAGCTGAACTAGATTGGTGGGGCGTTAGACCCAAAAAAAGGGCGGCTTTTCAGCCGCCCTTTTTATTTGTTCTGAACGCTACTGCTTTGCTTCCGGATACACGACCCGCAGATGCAGCTCCTTGAGCTGCTTGGGGTTCGCCGGGCTGGGCGCGTTCATCAGCAGGTCCTGCGCCGACTGGGTCATGGGGAACATGGTGACTTCGCGCAGATTTTCTTCGCCTGCCAGCAGCATGACGATGCGGTCGATGCCGGGCGCGGTGCCGCCATGCGGCGGGGCGCCGTGGCGGAAGGCGTTGATCATGCCCTTGAATTTTTCCTCGGTCTCCTCGCGGGCATAGCCGGCGATCTCGAAGGCCTTGAGCATCACGTCCGGATCATGGTTGCGGATCGCGCCCGACGACAATTCATAGCCGTTGCAGACGATGTCGTACTGGTAAGCCTTCAGCCCCAGGATCGTCTCATTGTCGTTCTTGTCCAGCGCCAGGAACTTCTCGCGGTCGAACTGCGGCATGGAAAAGGGATTGTGGGAGAAGTCGATCTTCTTGTCGTCCTCGTTCCACTCATACATGGGAAAGTCCACGATCCAGCAGAACTTGAACGCGTTGTCCGGGATCAGGTTCAACTCGCGCCCGATGCGGGTGCGGGCCATGCCGGCCAGATTGGCGGCGCGGTCGGCCTTGGCATCGGCACTGAAAAACAGCGCGTCGCCCGCCTTGACCTTGGCGATTCTGGCCATGTCGGCCAGCGCCGCGCCGGTGATGAATTTGGCGATGGGGCCCTTGCCCACCAACACGCCCGCTTCTTCCTCGAACTGGATATAACCCAGGCCCGGCGCGCCTTCGCCGCGGGCCCACTCGTTCATCTTGTCAAAGAAGCTGCGCGGCTGCGGCGCGGCGCCGGGCGCGGGAAT
>CANCMM010000297.1:0-3513 GCA_947379335.1 Alphaproteobacteria bacterium
ATCCTGTCGGAGACCAACATCCGCACCACATCCAACAGCCACTGGATGAACAACCTGATGCTGGGCCAGAACAGCCAGCCGACCATCTTCGCGGTCAACACCTACACCAACTACACCTCGTCCGATTACAACGGCTTTCGCGTCAATCCAGGCGCCGATGTGAGCTTTGAATGGAGTTCGCCGCCCTTTGGTGTGGCGCAGGATTTCCGCGACCTGCTGGCGGCGACCGATGGCGTCCAGACCCCGCCCGACAAAACTCTGGTGACCCGCCGCTATCCGACTTTGGCTGCATACAGTTCGCAAACCCATCAGGACACGCATTCGGTGCTGCTGGACTATGACATCTTCCAGCATGTGCCGATGCTGGATGCCAAGGACGTCAAAACTGTACAGAACATCTATCAGGCCAAGGATCTCGACTTCCGGTTGAAGGCGGGTTCAGCGGCGGTCGACAAGGGCGCCTCCATTCCCAATGTCACCACCGGCTATAGCGGCAATGCGCCCGACCTGGGCGCACTGGAATTGGGCCAGCCAATGCCCCATTATGGCCCCCGCTCCTGAAGCGAGCGCATCCACAACATCGGCACACACGGGAAGAACATGTCCAGGAAGCTTGACGGAAAAACCGCGCTGATCACCGGCGCCGCGGCGGGTATCGGCCTTGCCACCACCAAACTGTTCCTGGCCGAAGGCGCCAAGGTGATCGCCACCGACCGCGACCTGAAGGGGCTGGACGGCGTGGACTGCGAAAAGGTGCAGCTGGACGTGACCGACAGCGCCGCCATCGCCGCGCTGGCGAAAAAGACCGGCAAGCTGGACATACTGTTCAACTGCGCCGGCTTTGTGGAGAACGGCACCATCCTGGACAATGACGATTCCCATTGGGAGAAGTCGTTCCAGATCAACGTCTATGCCATGGCTCGGATGATCAAGGCGTTCCTGCCCGGCATGCTGGAAGGCGGCGGCGGTTCGATCATCAACGTTGCCTCGGTGGCCGGCTCCATCAAGGGCATCCCCAATCGCTGCGTTTACGGCGCCAGCAAGGCCGCCGTGATCGGCCTGACCAAGTCGGTGGCTGCCGACTTCGTTTCCAAGGGCATCCGCTGCAACACGGTTTGCCCCGGCACGGTGGATTCGCCTTCGCTGCAGCAGCGGCTGAAGGACACGGGCGACTATGACGCTGCGCGCAAGGCCTTCACCGCCCGCCAGCCCCTGGGCCGCATCGGCACCTCCGAGGAAATCGCCACCATCGTGCTGTGGCTGGCCAGCGACGATTCCCAGTACGCCACGGGTCAGAACTTCATCGTGGACGGCGGCATCACCATTTGATCCTCGCCTGCAAGCCAACGAGTGTTGGGCAGCGTTCCGGCAGGATATTGTCCGCTTTGCGATAGAACGGACGTTCGCGCCGCCAAACGGTGCGTCGGACGCACACCCTCAAAGCTGGCCGGATGGGCGGTTAGAAGAACCAAATGAGGCCCTCAGCTGGCCGCCCCCTGGTAATATAATTGTATTCGTTGGGAACCTAACCGCGAGTACTACGTTCCCGCGTGCGCCCTTAGAGTGGCGAACGCGGCCTCAGCGCGCTGCGTTGCTGGGGGAAATAGCCGCGCATGCGGCGGGGGGACAGTTCTAAATGGCCGTAATTCTGGTGGTCGAAGATGATGTTTTCATTCGGGAATTGGCTGAATCCATGATCCAGGACTGGGGTCATGCGATCCTGTCGGCCAGCGATGTCCCCCAGGCGATGGTGCATCTGCGGTCCGGAGCTCCAATAGACGCGCTTTTCACCGATGTTTACCTGAAGACCGAAATTCACGGCGGCTGCGATATCGCCCGCCAGGCAATCCTGATGCGCCCTGGACTGCGGGTTCTTTACACCACCGCCAACCGGATCACGGACAAGCTGCACTCCTTGTTCGCCGCCGGAACGCATTTCCTGCCCAAGCCCTACACCGAAGACCAGCTCGGCGTCTCAGTTCACAATCTGCTCGCAGCATAGCTGCGCGCCGCGCTCCGTCGCGGCAGACGAGGAAAAATGGCCGTATCCGATATAGCAGCGAGTGATATTGTTGAGACCGTTCCCAGCGCGTTGCTGATCCTGGACCGCAACCTGAACATCTCGTCCGCCAACCGGGCGTTTTACCAGACCTTCCGCACCAGTCCCGACGAGACCGAAGGCTGTCTGATTTACGACCTGGGCAACCGGCAATGGGATATTCCGGCGCTGCGCACTCTTCTGGAAAGCGTCATCCCCCACCGCGCCTCGGTCGAAGGCTTCGAGGTCGAGCATGACTTCCCGACCATCGGACGGCGCACCATGCTGGTCAATGCGCGCAAGATTTTCCACCCCGGCGAACATGACGGCTTCATTCTTCTGGCCATCGAGGATGTCAGCGAAGAGCGCGCCGCCCGCAAGGAAAGCAACCGCAACTGGCAAGTGACGCAAAGCATCGTGGACACTATCCGCGATCCCCTGGTGGTGCTGGAAAATGACATGACCATTGTGACGGCAAGCAAGGCCTTCCTCACCATGTTCGGCATCACCCAGGCTGAAGCCTATGGCCGCCGGGTCTCGGAGCTGGGGCAGCATCAATGGGACGTGCCGGCGCTGCGCAACCTGTTGGACAAGGTGCTGCCGGAAAACAAGCCGATCGAAAGTTTCGAGATCGAGGATGACTTTCCAGGGTTGGGGCGCCGGGTCTTCAACCTGAACGCCCGCAAGATCATGCAGCCGGGCAATCACGCGCACCGGATGTTGCTGGTGTTCGAAGATATTACGGACCGCAAGCAGCGCGAGCGCGACGCCGAATTGCTCACCAATGAGATTTCGCACCGCATCAAGAACAACTTGCAGGTGGTGGTGGGGCTGATCGCGTATGAAATCAAATCCACCAGCGCCGCAAGCGTGCCGGGTCTGAAGGCGATGCAGGCGCGTATCGGCGCCATTGCGCAGCTCTATGACCTGATCTCGCAGTCAAGCCGGGGCGGCAGCATCGCGGTGGACGCCTATCTGGGCGAAATCGCCAAGCAGATGTCGGCCAGCCTTATCGGCAACAAATCGGGAATCGAAATACGGGTCAAAGCGGCACCGCTGGCGATTGACCCGGACCGTGCCGTGCCCTTCGGCCTGCTCGTCAATGAACTGGCGACCAACGCCATCAAGCATGCCTTTCCCAATGGCGGCGTCGGCCATGTACTGCTGGCGGTGGAGCAGGTGCACGACGACATCGAACTGGTGGTGTCAGATGACGGCATCGGCATGCAGGGCAAGGTCGTGCTGGAGCTTCCCGAGAAGCGCGGCTCCGATTATGTCGCCATCTTCGTCCGCCAGTTGGGCGGCACCCTGACCCGGCCGACGCCGGAGGGAAAAGGCACGACCGTCCGCATCCGGCTGCCGCTGCTGCTGGTGCCGGCGGGTGGCGCCGCGCCGCTAGCCGCCTAGGTTTTTGGAACGGTCCGATTTTCAATTTGTCCATCAGCGACTCTGCCTCAGCATGTCCGCTTTGGGTC
>CANCMM010000298.1:0-3506 GCA_947379335.1 Alphaproteobacteria bacterium
CTCAAGACCGACGTGCAGGGCTCCAGCGAAGCCATTCAGGGTTCGCTGGCCAAGCTCGCCACCTCCGAAGTCGGGGCGCAGATTCTGCAGTCCGGCGTGGGCGGCATCACCGAAAGCGACGTCATCCTGGCCCATGCCAGCGGCGCCGCGGTGATCGGCTTCAACGTGCGCGCCAACAACCAGGCCCGCGACCGCGCCAAGCGCGACGGCGTGGAAATCCGCTACTACAACATCATCTACAACCTGGTGGATGACGTGAAGGCGGCGCTGTCGGGCATGCTGACGCCGGAGACGCGAGAGAAGTTCCTGGGCAATGCCGAGATTCTGGAAGTGTTCAACATCTCCAAGGTCGGCAAGGTCGCCGGTTGCAAGGTCACCGAAGGCATCATGCGCCGCGGCGGCAAGGTTCGTCTGATCCGCGACAATGTCGTGATCCACGAAGGCGATCTGTCCACCCTCAAGCGCTTCAAGGATGAAGTGAAGGAAGTGCAGAGCGGCCAGGAATGCGGCATGGCCTTCACCAACTATCAGGATATGCAGAAGGGTGACGTCATCGAGTGTTTCGAAGTCGAAACCATTCAGCGCGCGCTCTAGTCACTCCGTACCGGGTGATCAATGGCTTTGACCGGCACTCAGACTGGGCCTGATTTCGCCGCCACTTTGACGGCGGTGGAAGCAGCCCTGTGGGCCGCCGACATGGCCAAGGCGATGCAGCTCAGCGAAGACGCGGTCGGCGCCGGCGCCAACCATCCCACCCTGCTGGGGCTTGCGGGCCTGGGGCGCATGCAGGCCGGCGACAATCACAATGCCCTGCCGCTTTTGCAGCGCGCCCGCCAGCAGACGCCGCGCCATGTCGATTTGCTCTATGCGCTGGGCGAATGCCTGACCCGGCTGGGGCGCCCGCGCGAGGCGCTGGAGCCTTTCGACACCGCCATCGCCATCGCGCCCGAAGCGCGGCTGCATTTTGCCCGCGCCATGGCGCTGGAAGATTTGAGCGAGCTGGACGGCGCCCGCGCCGGTTTCGAACAGGCGCTGGCGCTCGACCCCGCCCAATCCGAGGCCCTGTCGCGCCTGGCGCTGCTGGCGGTGCAGCGCGGCGATGTCCAGGAAGCGCGCACCCTGGCCGAGCGCGCTCTGGCGATTGACCCCAAGGATTCGGCCGCGCGCATCGCGCTGGCCGGCGCGGCGCTGGAGCAGAAAGACATTGCCACCGCCGAAATGGCGGTGTCGGCGCTGGTGCAGGATCGCACCCTGGGACCGGTGAACCGCACATTCGCCTTCAGCTTGGCCGGCGATATTCTGGACGCGCAGAACCGCACCGCCGAAGCCTTTACGGCCTATGCAGCCTCCAAGGCGATCCAGCGCGATGCCTTCCTGTCCTCCATCGAAGGGGTTGAACGTGTGCTGGCGCGCGAAACGCGCCTGGCACATTATTTCCGGCGGATCGATCATTGGCCCAGCGCACAGCAGCCGCAGGAGAACCTACGCTGCCACGTCTTCCTGGTCGGCTTTCCGCGTTCCGGCACCACCTTGCTGGAACAGGTTCTGGCCAGCCATCCGCACGTCGCCGCGATGGAAGAGCGGCCCTGTCTGATCGACTCCGCCAAGGCTTTTTTCGGCGCCGATGCCGACCTGGACCGTCTGGCGGCGCTGTCCGATGCCGAGCTACAGCCGTGGCGCGATCTCTATTGGAAGCGGGTGACGGAAACCGAAGGCACTCTGTTTAAGCCAGTTTTCCTGGACAAGCTGCCGCTGAATGCCGTGTTTCTGCCCCTGATCGCGCGCCTCTTTCCCAGGGCGAAAATTTTGCTGGCGTTGCGCGACCCGCGCGATGTGGTGCTGTCCTGTTTCCGCCGCCGCTTCGCTGTGAACGCCGGCATGTTCGAATTTACCGAGCTGGAAAACACGGCCATCTATTACGACGCCGTGATGACCTTGATCGAGCTCTATCGCGGCAAGCTGGCGCTGGACGTGGCCGAAGCGCGGCATGAAAGCCTGGTGGCGGATTTCGAAGGCGAAACGGCGCGGCTCTGCGCCTTCCTGGGCCTGGAATTCGATGAGGCCATGCACGCTTTCGCGGCCCGCGCCCGGCATCAGAACATCGACACGCCGTCCAGTGCGCAAGTCGCGCGCGGACTTTCGGCCGCCGGGGTCGCGCAATGGCGGCGCTATGGCCCGCAGCTTGAACCTGTTTTCCCCGTGCTGGCGCCTTTTGTGGCCCGGTTCGGCTATCCGGAGAATTGATATGTCCCGTCCTTCCAATTCGTCCGGCCGCGGCTCGTCGCGCCGCCCCAATCGCGGCGGCGGCAATGACAAGGGCGGGCCGTCCCAACGCCAGCTTCGCGTCGGCGAAGCCTTGCGTCACGCGTTGGCTGAAGTCCTCAATCGCAACGAAATCCGCGATCCCGATCTGGATGGCGTGTCGGTGACCATCACCCAGATCAAGCCGTCGCCCGACATGCGCTATGCCACCGTCTATTGCGAACCCCTGGGCGGACAGAATGCCAAGCAGATCATCGCGGCGCTGAACCGTCACAAGGGATTCATGCGCGGTGAGATGGGCCGCAAGTTGACCATGAAGTTCACCCCCGACCTGCGCTTTGTCGAAGATGAATCGTTTGCCGAAGCCCTGAAGATCGAGAGCATCCTGCGCTCGCCCGAAGTCCAGCGCGATCTCACCGCGCATGACGACGAGAGCGAAGACTGATGGGACGCCGCAAGAAAGGTAACCCGGTCCATGGATGGGTCATCCTGGACAAGCCGCTGGGCATGACTTCGACGCAAGGCGTGGCGGCGGTGCGGCGCATCTTCGACGCCCAGAAGGCCGGCCATGCCGGCACCCTGGATCCCATGGCCACCGGCATCCTGGCGATTGCGCTGGGCGAGGCGACCAAGACGGTCCCCTATGCCATGGACGCCGACAAGACCTATCGCTTCACCGCCACCTGGGGGGAAAGCCGCGACAGCGACGATGCGGAAGGCAAAGTCACCGGCACCTGCGACGTGCGCCCCACCCGGGAGGCGATCGAAGCCATGCTGCCCCGCTTCACCGGCACCCTGTCCCAGACCCCCCCGGTCTATTCGGCCATCAAGGTGGACGGGGAGCGGGCCTACGACCTGGCCCGGGACGGGGAGGAGGTGGTTCTCCAGCCCCGCCCGGTGGAGGTGTTCGAGGCTAGGCTTTTGGGGGCGCAAACAGACAGCGCCGAGTTCGAAATCCGTTGTGGCAAAGGGACTTACATCCGGTCCTGGGTGCGGGATATCGCCCTGGCCCTGGGAACCCTGGGGCATGTCATGGCCCTGCGCCGGACCCGTCTGGGCGCCTGGGACGAAAAAACCGCGGTGAGCCTAGAAACACTGACCCCTTTTATGCATAGTCCCGCCGCTTTTGGGTATTTGAGGCCCCTTTCGACCGCGCTGGACGGCATCCCGGCACTGGCCGTCAGTGGTCCCGATACGGTTCGCATCCGATCCGGCAACCCCATCCTCATTCGCGCGAATATCTT
>CANCMM010000299.1:0-3496 GCA_947379335.1 Alphaproteobacteria bacterium
TGAGGGGAAGGGAAACCAGGTGGTGAGACCGGGCCTGATCTGACCACCTGGATCCCCTTCCCTCGCATTCGCTTTCGCTCATGCTCGCCGGGGATGACACGCTTCGCGTGTCATTTGACCTGATAGGTCTTGCTGTACCCGTTGCGGTCGTTGGTCATGGTGATCTTGCCGTCCGTGGTGATCTCAGCATGGATGGCATGACCCTGGTCCGGCGGAACGCTGAACAGCGACTTGGCCTGCGAAGCCACCGCCGCCGGTGGCGGATTGAGATTGGCGATCATGTTCTTGTCGCCGCTCCATTCCGGATGAGCGAAGCTTTCATGGGTCTGCCAGAAACCTATCAGCCCCGGTGATGCCTTGATCACCTTGATCGGATCGGCGTCACCGCCCTTCTTGCCGCCCATGCCCATCAGGGCGATGTCGGGGTGCATGTCGGCGATGGAAGCCGGGTTGCTGGAAATATTCGACCCGTGCTGGGTGACGATCAACAGGCTGACATGACCCAGCTTGCCGACGGGGCAGGACAATTCGCGCTCCTTGTCCCAGGAAAGATCGCCGAACATGGCAATGGAGACCTTGCCGAAGCGCAGCAGCGAGGCGACTGAGCGCCGGTTCTCCTCGCCGCCGACCGGCTTCTCGCTTTTGCTTTCCGCCGTGTTGCAGGCGGCAACCGGCTGACCGGCGCCCGCCAGCGGCTTGGCCAGGGTCACGCCATCACTGGAGACGATAGTGTCGATCATGGAGCCGATCTGGATCACCTGCCCCGCCTTGGCGACGATGTGTTTGTGCCCCTTTATGGTCTCCAAATATTTCGGATAGAGCTGGTCCGGCGCACCGCCCGCCAGGTCCGGCGGCACTTTCTCGCCCGGCGCCAGATGTTCGGAATTGGGACCATGATCGATGAAGGTATCGACCGGGATGCGTTTCACCAGCTCCTGGATGCCGCCGACATGGTCCATGTGATAATGCGTGGTGATCACATAATCGATCCTGGTCAGGCCCAGCTTCTTGGCCGCAGCCGCAATGCGGTCGGCGCTGTTCTGGGCGCCGTCGGGCGACGGCAACAGGCCGGCGCCGCCCGGCCAGCCGGAATCGATCAGCAGCGACTTGCCTTCCGGCGTGACGAACAAGGTGCCGCCGCCGCCTTCCACATCGATAGACACGATCTTGAGGGTGCCTTCGGCAGCGACCGTCGGAATCGTCAGCGCTGATGTCAGCAACGCGGCAGCCAGAATTTTGCGGATCATGCTATTTCGCCCCATAGGTCTTGTTGAAACCATTGCGCTCATTGATGATGGTGACTTCACCGTTCTTCTGGATGCGCAGCCGCAGGGCAAAGAACTTGTCCTTGGCCTGGTCGGTGCTTTCATTGGCGATCATCTCGGCAGGGCCGTTGATGTCAGCGCTGACCGTGGTGGTGTGAAGCTGCCAGATGCCCTGGTTACGCGGGCTGGCCTTGATGGTTTGCATGCGCACGGCGTCGGCGCCCTTGCGCGCCGAATTGCCCATAATGGTCACGATGGGCGCCAGCGCATTGACCGCCGCCGGGCTGCCCGACAGGCCGGTGCCGTGATGGGTGGCCAGATACACATCCACCTTGCCGATCCTGTCGGTGGGGCAGAACAGATCCTTCTCGCGGTCCCAGGTCAGGTCGCCAAAGGCGGCGATCTTCGCCTTGCCCCAGGAAATCACCGAAGCGGTGGAGCGCGCATTTTCTTCGCCGCCATTGTTGGCCATGGCTTCCATGCCGGCGCAGGACGGGTTCGCTTCGCCCGCGCCCGCAAGCGGCTTGGCGATCGGCTGGGCGTCGGCCATCACGATGGTGACGGTCATGCCGCCGATATGAAACACCTGGCCGGGCTTGGCCACGATATGCGGCCGCTTGCCGATCAACTCGACATAGTGACGATAACCGAAAGCGCTGGAGCCGGGCGGCGGGTTCTTCACATCGATTTCCGGCGCATTGGGCGCGGGCGAGGCTTTGGTCTCGCGGTTCTCGCCATGATCGATCACCGTGCCAATGGGAATGCGCGCCAGCAGGCCCTCAAAGCCGCCGATATGGTCGCCGTGATAATGGGTGATCAGGAGATAATCGATCTTCTTCAAGCCCAGCGCATGAGCCGCCGCCACGATGCGCTCGGAGCTGGGATGGTCGCCGGTGGCGCGGCTGACTTCGGGGTTGCCGGTATCGATCAGCAGCGACTTGCCGTCCGGCGTGACGAACAAGGTGCCGCCGCCGCCTTCGACATCAATGGACACCATCTGCAGGGCGTCGTCCTTGGCCGTGGCCGGACCCGCCAGCAACGCGGCAAAGCCGACCGATGTCAAAAACTTGCGCAGCATGAACCCCTCCTGATTATTTTCGCGCAGACTAGAGCTTTTGCGCCCGTGCGGCTAGGCTGACGCCATGATCCCCATCACCGGAAAAGCACACGACCTGGGCGACGGATTTTTCGTCACCCGCCTGCTGCCGCAAATTGCGCGGCGCAGCATCGGACCTTTCGTCTTCTTCGATTATTTCGGACCCGTCGATTTCGCGCCCGGCAAGGGCATCGATGTGCGGCCGCACCCCCATATCGGTCTTGCCACCGTCACCTACCTGTTTGACGGCTCGCAGATGCACCGCGACACATTGGGCACGGTGCAGGAGATCAGGCCGGGCGATGTCAACTGGATGACCGCAGGGCGCGGCATTGCCCACAGCGAACGCACCGGCGATGCAGTACGCGCCGAAGGCCACCGCATGCACGGCATCCAGAGCTGGGTCGGCCTGCCCCAGGCCGATGAGGAAGCCCCGCCCGCCTTCCAGCATTTCGGCGTGGCCGATCTACCGGAACGCGAAGATGGCGGCGTCACCCTGCGATTGATCGCGGGCACTGCCTTTGGCCTGACGTCACCGGTGAAAACCTTTTCGCCCATCTTCTATGCCGATGCGCGGTTTGCACCGGGCGGCGCACTGCATTATGGCGCCGAACATGAAGAGCGCGCCTTTCTGGTGATCGAAGGCGAAGTCCATACCAGCGACATTGAGGTACACGGCCCCGGCGCCATGCTGGCGCTGGAGCCGGGCGAAGAGGTCACGCTCTATGCCGAGGGTCCCGCGCGGGTGATGCTGCTGGGCGGGGCGCCGCTGGACGGGGCGCGCCACATCTGGTGGAATTTTGTCTCCTCGTCCCCGGACCGTATCGAACGCGCCAAGCAGGAATGGAAGGGCGGCAAGTTCGGCCTCATTCCCGGCGACGACAAGGAATTCATCCCTCTCCCTGGGCCCAAGTAGGGGCCGAACCCAAAAAATAGGTCACGTCATGAAGTTCAATCGCCTGGGCCGCACCGGCCTGTATGTTTCCGAAATCTGCATGGGCACCTGGGGCTTTTCGGGCCGCAACTATTTCGGCGGCGCCATCGGCACCCTGGACCAGAAAACCGCCACCGGCTTCATCGGCCGGGCGCTGGAAGCCAAGGTCAATTTCATCGACACCGCCAATGTCTATTCCTT
>CANCMM010000300.1:0-3494 GCA_947379335.1 Alphaproteobacteria bacterium
CCGCGGATTTCCTGGGCTTCCAGGTCAATGGAGATGACGGCATTGGCGCCGCGCTCGGCATCGTCCATCAGCTTGTCCACCTCGGCCTGGGGCAGCTTGATGGGCAGGATGCCGTTCTTGAAGCAGTTGCCATAGAAGATGTCGGCGAAGCTTGGGGCGATGACGCAGCGGATACCAAAATCCAGCAGCGCCCAGGGCGCATGCTCGCGCGACGAGCCGCAGCCGAAATTCTCGCCCGACACCAGGATCTTGGCCTTGCGATAGGCGGGCTTGTTCAGCACAAAGTCCAGCTTCTCGCTGCCGTCCTGGTTGAAGCGCATCTCGTCAAACAGCGCCTTGCCCAATCCGGTGCGCTGGATGGTCTTCAGATATTGCTTGGGGATGATCATGTCGGTGTCGACATTGATCATGTTCAGGGGGGCGGCGACGCCCTCGAGCTTTGTAAATGGTTCCATGGGGCCGGGACCTTACTCATTTTCCTGCAAAAGTGAACCACCCCATTTTAGGCCCCAAAACAGGGGCTTCAGACCACCGGACTGGTGCTGTCGGCCGCCAGCTTGCGCCCCGCATCGATCCGGCTGAACAAGGCTGCCCCGATCAGCGCCATGATCGAAACCGCATAAAAAGCCCAGTTCCAGCCCAGGCTGTTGACGATGAACACCGTCACCGTGGCCATGATGGCGCCGCCCAGATTTCCGACGAAATTCATCACCGCCGAGCAGGACCCGGCAAAGCTGCCGCCGATGTCCAGGGTCACGGCCCAGGCATTGCCCACCACCAGCTCCAGCCCGAACACCGTCAGGCCGAACAGCGCGGCGCTGAGATAACGGTCCGGTTCCAGCACCGCCAACGGGCAGCAGATGGCGGCGATCAGGAAGCCGACGATCGCCACGCTCTGGCGCGCGAACTTGATCTTGCCGGTCTTGTGAATGATGGCGTCGCTGAAGACCCCGCCCAAAAGGTCGCCCACCACGCCCGCCGCCAGCGGCAGGCTGGCGAAGAAGCCCATTTCCTTCAGCGTGTAGCCGCGCGCCGACTTCAGATAGATCGGGTAATAGGTAAGGAAGACATTCAGCGCATAGCCATAGCAGAAGTACATCATCGCCACGGTCCACATCTGGCTGGAGCTGAGGATCATCTTCCACGGGATCGGGGGACGGCCCTTGGGATCGCCCAAGGCGGCGATGATCTTGTCGCGCTCGCCGGCATTGACACCCGCATGTTCTCTGGGCACATCGCGATAATACCAGAACCACACCGCCGCCCAGACCAGACCGATCACGGCGAACACATAGAAGGGCATGCGCCAGCTGTAAGCGGCGATCATCGCCGCCACCAGCACGGGCGTCAGCGCGCCGGCCAGGCGCGAGCCGGCATGGGTCGCGCCTTGCGCAAAGCCGCGCTCGCCCGGCAGCATCCAGCGCGACAAAGCGCGATTGGCAATGGGAAATGCGCCCGCTTCGCCCGCGCCGATCAGGAACAGGCAGACCATCAGCATGGTCACCGACATGGAAAAGCCGGTGATGAAGGTGAGGATCGACCACCACACCACCACGGTTGTCATGGCGATGCGCGGGCCGGAGCGGTCGCCGAACCAGCCGCCCGGAATCTGGAACAGGGCATAGGCCCACTGGTAGCAGCTCTGGATCAGGCCCAGAGTGATCAGGGTGAAGCCGAATTCCTTCTGGATCACCGGCAGGGCGTTGGGGAGCAGCACCCGGTTGAGATAGGTGATGAAATAGGCCGCCACCGTCAGCGCCAGGATGATGAGGCGCACGCGCGTCGGACGGACACTGGCAGTGGACATAACGTTTTCCCCCTGAACGATCCCGTGCAGCGGCCCAGCCGCACGGATGCGCTTAATTACCGGTCACAAAAACGGCGTTTGCGTGACCACTCAGTACGGCATGTGCGGCGGTTCGGTGGACGAACCACCGGTGCAGGCGCTGAGCGGCCGGTCGCGGCAAGTCTGCCAGATGGTCGGCACACTGTTGCCCGCAATGAACACCGCCGAAATCATCTGGGTGTTGCGGATATCGTCCAGCGGGCTCTTTTCCAGCACCACCAGGTCGGCCCACTTGCCCTTTTCGACCGTGCCGATGGTCTTGTCGCCCAGCCAGCGGGCATTGTCGGCCGTGGCGGACTTGATGGCGTCCATCGGCGTGCGGCCCGCCAGAACCTGCATCTGCATTTCTTCATGAGCGTTGAAGCCCGGGAAGCGGCCATTGGGACCGCTGTCGGTGCCCATGCCGACATTCACGCCGGCATTGACCATCGCCTGCCAGTTTTCCAGCGCCTGGAACAGGGTGCGGTCCATGTCGAAGAACACCTTCTTCTCATACGGCAGGCCGGGGAAACGCGTCGGGCCCAGCACCACGGCCTTTTCGCGCGCCATGCTGCGCAGCGCATCCAATGTGCCCGGGGTGACGCCGCGGGTGAAGAAGGGGTCGTTCAGCCACGGCATGATCGCCAGGCTGTAGGCCATTTCGCGCGACAGGGTGGCCGAGACCATCCACACGCCCTTGGCCTTCATCATGTCCAAGAGCTCCTTGTCCACCGGCTGGTCGCGGATCATGTGGCCGAAACCGTCCACGCCTTCGCGGATGAGTTCCTTGGCGTCTTCCAGATAGAAGACATGCGCCACGGCGCGCAGGTGCTTCTTGTGCGCTTCGTCGATGATGGCGGCGGACACGGCGGGCGGCATCTTGACCGGAATGGTCTTGCGCTCGTCATCCACCCAAAGCTTGATGAAATCGACGCCCTTGGCGGCCTGATCGTCCACCAGCTTGCGGCCCTCTTCCGGAGTCGCGATCGGCTGGGTCACGCCCACCAGCCCGCCATAACCGCCCTTGATCACGGCGCCCTGGCCGGCGCTGAACACACGCGACATGCTGGGACGGCTCTTGCGCTGCTGGTTGCGCAGGTCCAGCACGAAATCCTTGTCGGTGCCCAGCACCTCCACCGAGGTGACGCCATACGCCGCATATTGCTTGAGATCGGTGTTCACATTCTCGGGCGTGAAATACTTTTCGTCCTGGGTGACGTCATGCATCAGGCCGATATGGACGTGGCTGTCGATGATGCCGGGCATCACCACCTTGCCGGCCAGGTCCTGGACCGTGGCATCCTTGGGCGCCTTCAGGCCCGACATCGGACCCACCCAGGCGATCTTGCCGTTGGTCATCACGATCGCGGAACCCGGCTGGGCCGCGGCGCTGACGCCGTCGATCAGGGTCAGGTTCGTCAGCACCGTGGTCTCGGCCAACGCCGGCACGGCAAATCCCGCCGCCAACAATGCCGCCACGCCCCACTTCAAACCCTGCATATCCCACTCCGTTATTTCGTGCTGATCCAAAGGGTTCTAAGGCAGGCACCGGAAAAAAACATCAAAGAGTTACGCTGCACTGCGTCATGAACCGGCAGACGAAAAAAATGCCGCCTTCAGCAAAGAAGGCGGCACCGATGTCGCGGGTTGATCCCGCTTTATGTTGTTC
>CANCMM010000301.1:0-3492 GCA_947379335.1 Alphaproteobacteria bacterium
CCCGAGGAGAGCGAAACTTCGCGTTCGGCGGACATGCCGCCCATCAGCACGGCGATCTTGCGGAACCGGGTCATGCTATGCCCACCCGCTTGATTTCCCATTCCAGGGTGACACCGGATTTTTCCTTGACGCGGCGGCGCACTTCCTCGCCCAGCGCTTCGAGGTCAGCGGCGGTGGCGTCGCCGGTGTTGATCAGGAAGTTGGTGTGCTTTTCGCTGACTTGCGCCGCGCCGATCATCAGCCCGCGGCAGCCGGCTTCATCGACAAGCTGCCAGGCCTTGTGGCCGGGCGGGTTCTTGAAAGTGCTGCCGCCGGTCTTCGACTTGATCGGCTGGCTGGCTTCACGGTTGGCGGAGAGTTCCTCCATGCGGGCGCGGATGGCGGCGGGCTCGTCGCTGCGGCCTTCGAACACCGCCTCGATGAAGATCAGCCCGTCGCGGGCGCCTTGCGCCTTGCGATAGACAAAATCCATGTCAGCGCCGGAAAGCCTGATTTTGTTGCCTTTTTCGTCGATCGCGGTGGCTTCGACAAAGACATCCTTGATCTCGCTGCCATAGCAGCCGGCATTCATTTTCAACGCGCCGCCGATGGTGCCGGGCACGCCGCGCAGGAACTCCAGACCCGCGATACCGGCATCGACGGCTGCGCGCGCCACCGCGCCATCCAGCGCGGCGGCGCCGGCGCGCACGCGCAGGCCATCTGTCGAAATTTTGCCAAAGGCCGAGGACAGCCGCACCACCACACCGGGAATGCCGCCATCGCGCACCAACAGGTTTGAACCCACCCCGATCACCGACACGCGCAGCTCGTCCGGCTTGGCAGCGAGGAAGCCGGCCAGATCATCGGCATCGGCGGGACGGAACAGGATTTCGGCCGGACCGCCGGCGCGGAACCAGACATGATCCTTCAACGGCGCACCCATCGTCAGCGAGCCGCGCACCGGCGGGAGCATGTCGCAGGGCCGCGTCATCATCAAACCAGCCCCTCCAGCTTTTTGGGAAGGTTGTACATCCAGCTTGTGATGGAACCCGCGCCAGTGCCGACAATGGCGGCGCCCGGCTTCACATAGGGCGCCACGGCGGCGGCCAGATCGTCCTCGCCGTCGATGGTGATGACATTGCGATGGCCATGGGCGCGCAGCGCTTCGGCGTAACTGTCGCGGCTGATGCCTTCGATGGGCTGTTCGCCCGCGGCATAGACCGGCGCAATGATCGCCACATCGGCGTCATTGAGACAGGTGGCGAACTGCTCGAACGTGTCGCGCAACCTTGTGTAGCGATGCGGCTGCACGATCGCCACGATGGGGCCCTTATAGGCCTGGCGCGCAGCGCGCACGGCGGCGGCGATCTTGAAAGGATTATGGGCGTAATCGTCGATGATGGACGCGCCATTCACTTCGCCCACCTTGGTGAAACGGCGGCCGACGCCGCCGAAACCGGCCAGCCCCTTGGCGATCACGTCATCCTTCACGCCCAGCTCGCGCGCCACCACGATGGCGGCCATGGCGTTCTGGACGTTGTGCTCGCCCGGCATAGGCAGGCTCAAGCCTTCCAACCGCGTTTCGGTGCCCTTGCGGCGGTCAGTGAAGACCATGTCGAAATGCGAGGCGCCTTCAGAGAAACTGACATTCACCGCCCGGGCATCGGCCTGGGGGGAAAAGCCATAAGTGATCATGCGGCGGTCGGTGATGCGGCCCACCATGGCCTGCACTTCGGGATGGTCGATGCACAGCACCGCGAAACCGTAAAACGGCACATTCTCGACAAAGCGCTGGAAGGCGTCGCGCATATTGTCGAAGGTGCCGTAGAAATCCAGGTGATCGGGATCTTCGTTGGTCACCACCGCCACGGTGGCGGGAAGGCGCAGGAAGGTGCCGTCGGATTCATCGGCTTCCACCACCACCCATTCGCCGGCGCCCAGCCGCGCATTGGTGCCATAGGCATTGATGATGCCGCCATTGACCACGGTGGGATCCATGCCGCCCGCATCCAGCAGCGCCGCCACAAGGGTTGTGGTGGTCGTCTTGCCGTTGGTGCCGGCGATAGCGATGCAGGAGCGCAGGCGCATGATCTCGGCCAGCATCTCGGCACGGCGCACCAGCGGCAGACCCAGCAGGCGCGCGGCGTCGAACTCGACATTCCCCGGTTTCACCGCCGAGGAATAGACCACGGCATGGGCGTCTTTGAGATTGTCGGCATTGTGGCCGACATGGATGGTCACGCCCAGGCTGCGCAGCCGCTTGACGTTGGCATTCTCGGCCGCGTCGCTGCCCTGAACCTTGTAGCCCAGATTGTGCATGATCTCGGCGATGCCGCTCATGCCGATGCCGCCGATGCCGATGAAATGGATGGCGCCGATGTCGAGCGGAACGCGGGTGGTAACGGTGGCCATTACGCAGCCTCTTTGCTTGAAGAGGGGCGCATAATTGACTCAACCGCATCGGCCAGCTTGCCGGCGGCATTGGGCGTCGCCAGCGCGTGCGCGGCTGCGGCGCGACGGGCCAGGGCCAGCGGATCGGTGAAAATCTTGATGAGCATCTGGGCCAATGAATCCGGGCTCAAATCGCGTTGCGCCATGCGCCAACCGGCATCGGCGCGGGCCAGGATATCGGCGTTCGGTGTCTGGTTGTCGTCCAGCGCACCGGGCAGCGGCACCAGGATGGCGGGACGGCCGATGGCCATCAGCTCCGCCACCGTGCCGGCGCCGGCGCGGGCGATCACCAAATGGGTCTCGGCCATGCGCCTGGGCAGGTCGGAGAAGAAGCCCTGCAGCTCAGCGCGGATCTCGGCATTGCGATAGATCTCGCGCACCTGCTCGATATCCTCGGGGCGGCATTGCTGCACTACCGACAGGCGCATCTTCATGTCATGCGGCAGCCGGGTCAGGGCGGCGGGCACGATCTCGCTCAGCGCCCGGGCGCCCTGGCTGCCGCCGAACACCAGCAGACGCAACGGGCCGCCGGCTTCGGGGACATTATAAGGTGCAGCCCACAGCGCCTCGACTTCCGGGCGCAGGGGATTGCCGGTCAGCACGACCTTGGAGGTATCGGTGGGGGCGAAGCGGGCAATGGGGAATGCGGCGGCCACCAGCTTGACCTTGTTCATCACCAGCCGGTTGGCGCGGCCGACCACGGCATTCTGCTCGATGATGGCAGTGGGCAGGCGCGCCAAATTGGCGGCGACCATCACCGGCACGCTGGGATAACCGCCAAAACCCACCACCGCATCGGGCCTCAGCCGCAACAGCTTGGCGAAGGCGATGGCAATGCCGGCCGCGATCTTGAACGGCGCGGCGATGGCGTTGAAGGGCGAGGATGGCACCGTCTCGATCCGGGCGCGGGGGAATGCGGTGGCATAAGTGGCGAAACGGGTGTCGGTCATCACCACGATGTCCCACCCGCGCTTGACCAGTTCGCCCGCCAGCGCCTGGGCGGGGAACAGATGCCCGCCGGTGCCGCCTGCTGACAGGACCACCATTCTTGAAGTGGGTAAA
>CANCMM010000302.1:0-3491 GCA_947379335.1 Alphaproteobacteria bacterium
CCCATCGCGCTTTGCTGGATGGCTTTGGCGGGTTGAACGGCGACGCGCAGGTTGTGGGCGCGCTGTTCGGCGAATGGTCTGCCGCCCGCACCGCGCTGGAAGATTTGAAGGCGCTGGCCGCCCGCGCCCAGGCCGAAGCCGATTTCGTCCGCGCTGCCGCCAGCGAACTGTCCGATTTCGACCCGCAGGAGGGTGAAGAAGAACGCCTGGCCAGTGAACGCGCCCTGATGATGAATGCGGCGCGGATCGTGGAGGAGGTGTCCTCGGCGCTGGAATCCCTGTCGGGGGACCGCGGGGCGCAGACGGGCTTGGCCCAGGCGCTGAAGAAGCTTTCACGGATGAACGAGGAGGCGCGCAAGATCGCCGCCCCCGCCGAAACGGCGCTGGAACAGGCCTATGCCCTGGCGGAGGATGCGCGGCGGGAGCTGGATTCGCTGCTGTCGCGGCTGGACAGCGACACCGGCGCGCTGGAGAAAAAGGAAGAACGGTTGTTCGCGCTGCGGGCGCTGGCGCGCAAATATGGCACCACGCCGGATCAGTTGCCCGCTCTGCGCGACGACTATGTGGCCAAGCAGGACGCGCTCAGCGCCGGCGGCGGCCAGATGAAGCAGGCGGACGCCAAGGTTGCCGCAACCCGCGACGCCTATCTGACGGCCGCGCGCAAACTGTCCAAGTCGCGCGAAGGCGCCGCCAAAAAGCTGGAAGCCGCCGTCGCCGGTGAGTTGACACCTTTGAAATTGGGTCATGCCAAATTCCGCGTGGCGCTGGAAAAGCTGGACGATGACAAGGGGATCACCACCGGACTGGAAAAGATCGCTTTCGAGGTCGCCACCGTGGAAGGCGCCGCTTTCGGCAGCCTGACCAAGATCGCCTCGGGCGGCGAGCTGGCGCGCTTCTCGCTGGCCCTGAAAGTGGCCCTGTCGCAAGTGTCTTCGCCCGCCGCCATGGTGTTCGACGAAGTGGACCGCGGCGTCGGGGGCGCGGTGGCCGATGCGGTGGGCGAACGGCTGCAGCGGCTGGCCGAAACCACCCAGGTGCTGCTGGTCACCCATTCGCCGCAGGTGGCGGCCCGCGCCGCGCGGCACTTCCGCATTTCCCGCGCCAAGGACAAGACCAAGATCGAACTCCTGAACGATGATGAGCGGCTGGAAGAGATCGCCCGCATGCTGTCGGGCGCCAATGTCACCGCCGAGGCCCGCGCCGCCGCCAAGCGGCTGATGGCGGAAGCGGCGACACCATTAAAAAAAGCACGCAAGCGTGCTTAAATCGGCCGACAAGCTGACTTCTGCCGAGGCTGAAAAAGAACTCGATCGTCTGGCGAAAGAAATCGCCCGCCATGATCGCGCCTATCACGGTGCGGACGCACCGGAAATCAGCGACGCCGACTATGATGCCCTGCGCCGCCGCAACAACGAGATCGAGGCGCGTTTTCCACTGCTGGTGCGGCCCGACAGTCCCAGCCACCGGGTGGGCGCCAAGGCGTCCGAGAAATTCGCCAAGGTCACGCACCGGGTGCCGATGCTGTCGCTGGACAATGCCTTCAGCGACGAGGATGTGGCCGATTTCCTGGGCCGGGTGCGCCGATTCCTGGGCCTGAAGGAAGACGAAGACATTCCGGTGACTGCCGAACCCAAGATCGACGGGCTCTCAGCCTCCCTGCGCTATGAAAAGGGTGTGCTGGTGCAGGGCGCCACCCGCGGCGACGGCCAGGAAGGCGAAGATATCACCGCCAATCTGCGCACCATCTCCGACATTCCGTTGCGGCTGAAGGGCAAGCCGCCGGCCGTGCTGGAAGTGCGCGGCGAGGTCTATATGACCCACAAGGCGTTCGAAGCCCTGAACAAGCGGCAGGAAAAAGACGGCAAGCCGACCTATGCCAATCCGCGCAACAGCGCCGCAGGTTCGGTGCGCCAGCTCGATCCGTCCATCACCGCTGCCCGCGCGCTGAATTTCTTTGCCTATACCTGGGGCGAAATCAGCGAGATGCCTGCCAAGACCCAGAGCGGCATGCTGGAAAAATTCGAAAGCTATGGCTTCATCGTCAGTCCGCTGGTGCGGCGCTGCGAGACGCTGAAAGAGATTTTGAAATTCTACCGCGACATCGAAAGCAAGCGCGCGCGGCTGGGCTATGACATTGACGGGGTGGTCTACAAGGTTGACCGGCTGGATCTGCAGGAGCGGCTGGGTTTTGTCAGCCGCAGCCCGCGCTGGGCCACCGCCCACAAGTTCCCCGCCGAACAGGCCGAAACGGTGCTGGAAGACATCGAGATCCAGGTCGGCCGCACCGGCAAGCTGGCGCCGGTGGCGCGACTGAAGCCCGTCACGGTAGGCGGGGTGGTGGTGCAGAACGCGACTTTGCACAACGAAGACGAGATCGGGCGGCTGGATGCCCGCATCGGCGACACGGTGGTGATCCAGCGCGCCGGTGACGTGATCCCGCAGATTTTGCGCATCATCCCGGAAAAGCGGCCCAAAAATGCCAAGCCCTACGAATTCCCGGACAAGTGCCCGGTTTGCGGCAGCCATGCCGTGCGCGAGGTGGATGAAAAGACCGGCAAGATGGACGTGGACCGGCGCTGCACCGGCGGGTTGGTGTGCGATGCCCAGACGGTGGAGCGGCTGAAATACTTCGTCGGCCGCGACCAGTTCGACATCGAAGGCCTGGGCGGCACCCTGATTGAGCTGTTCCATAACAGGGGATTGCTGAAAGAACCGGCCGATATATTTGCCCTGACGCAAAAGCCCGAAAAAGTCGCCAAGGTGCTGGCGGAACATCGCGCTGCCCTGTCGGAAGAGCGCCGCACCGCCGAAGGCAAAGATGCGGTCAAAACCAAGGCCAAAAAGAAGGACGAGGGCGAGGGCAAGCAGGTCGAAAACCTGATGGCGGCGATCGAGCGCCGCCGCACGATTGGCCTGGACAGGCTGATCAACGCCCTGGGCATCCGCCATGTCGGCGAAACCACCGCGCGGCTGCTGGCGCGGCGTTTCCTGACCCTGGATGCTTTCCTGAAAGGCATGACCGCGTCGGATGCGCTGGAGGAACTGCAGCATATCGAAGGCATCGGCGGGGTGGTGGCCGAAGCCATCCATGACTTTTTCGATGAGCCGCACAACGTGAAAGCGCTGGGGCGGCTTCTGGAATGGCTGACGGTGATGGACATGGCGGCGCCCGCCAAATCCTCGCCGGTGTCGGGCAAGACGGTGGTGTTCACCGGGACGTTGGAAAAGATGACCCGCCAGGAAGCCAAGGCGCGGGCCGAAAGCCTGGGCGCGAAGGTCTCAGGCTCGGTGTCGGCCAAGACCGATATCGTGGTGGCGGGCCCGGGGGCGGGGTCGAAGCTGAAAGAGGCGCAGAAGCACAATGTCCAGGTGCTGGATGAGGATGCCTGGCTCAAATTGATCAGCGGATAGGAGCGCTCAATTCATGCCAAAATTTACGGTCCAGAATTTTTCTGACAAGCCATTCAGCGTAGCGATTGAACCTTGGGCCG
>CANCMM010000303.1:0-3487 GCA_947379335.1 Alphaproteobacteria bacterium
GTCGGCGTGGACGTGCATATCGGCAGCCAGATCACCGAACTGGAACCGTTCGAGACCGCCTTCACCCGTGTGCGCGAACTGGTCGGCACCTTGCGCGGCGACGGCCACACCATAACTCGTCTCGATCTGGGCGGCGGTTTGGGCGTGCCGTATGAGAACAGCAACATGCCGCCGCCCGATCCCAGCGCCTATGGCGCGATGGTGGCGCGCGTGACCAAGAACCTAGGCTGCACCTTGTCGTTCGAGCCGGGCCGCTTGATCGCCGCCAATGCCGGCGTGCTGGTCAGCAAAGTGATCTACGTCAAGAACGGCGAGGCCAAGGACTTTTTGATTATCGACGCGGGCATGAACGACCTGATCCGCCCGGCCATGTACGAAGCCCATCACGAGATCGTGGCGGTGGTGGAACCCAAGGTGGGTTCCCCGCGCCCGCGTTATGACGTGGTGGGGCCGGTGTGCGAGACCAGCGATCTTTTCGCCTCCAGCCGGCCGCTGCCGGAACTCAAAAGCGGCGATCTTGTGGCGATCCTGTCGGCCGGCGCCTATGGCGCGGTGATGGCGGGCGATTACAATGCCCGGCCGCGGATACCGGAAGTCTTGGTTCACGGCGAACAATGGGGCATCGTAAGGCCCAGAGAGACGTATGCCGACCTCATCGCCAAGGACCATATTCCAGACTGGCTTTCCAGCTAATCCGCTGGAGCGGCGCGTCGCGCTTGCGCGCGGCGTGCTGGCGATTGAACGGTTGTTGCCGCTCCTGTGGCCGGCTTTTGGTTTCTTCGGCTTTTATCTTGCCCTGGCCCTGACCGGCATCTTCGCCTTCGTCCCCTGGCCAATTCAAGCGCTGCTGCTGGCCGCCACCATCACCGCCGGCGCACTGGCCCTTTACGACGGCTTTGAAGATTTCACCTGGCCTCGCTCGCTCGATGCGGCGCGCCGGCTGGAGCGCGACAGCGGCCTCTTGCACCGGCCCATCTCCGAGCGCGATGACGTGCTGGTGGGTGATGACCCGGTGGCGCGCGCCCTGTGGGAGCTGCACCGCGCCCGCAGCCTGCCGCAGAAATTCCGCATCGGCCTGCCCCGCACCGACATCGCCGCGCGCGATCCGCAAGGCTTGCGCTGGTATCTGCTGATCGCCGTGGCGGTCGGTTTGGTGCTGGCGCGCGGCGATACTGGTACGCGGCTGATATCGGCCTTTGACAGCGGCGCGGGCGCCGCCGCCAGCCTGGATGCCTGGGTCGATCCGCCGCCCTATACCGGCCTGCCGCTGACCTCGCTGCATATCGGCGACACGTCGGTCATTCAGGTGCCGCAAGGATCGGTGCTGAATCTGCGGGTGCATGGCGCGCCGCGCACCCCGGGCCTGGCCGCCGGCAACAATGCCGCGCCGCGCTTTGCCGGCGAGGACGGGGAATATTCCAGCAATGTAATCCTTTCCAGCGGCGCGCGGGTGCGGGTGCAGGTCGGCGGCCATGCCATCGGCAAGTGGAATATCCAGGCCGTGCCGGATGCTGTGCCGACCATCGCACTGACCGCCACGCCTTCGCCCACCGAGCAGAAGGCCACCAAGTTCGCCTTCAAGAGCAGCGACGATTACGGCATCGCCAAAGCGCGCGCCGTGCTGACGCCGCAAAAGGGTCATGGCAAGCCGCTGGTGGTGGAATTGCCGCTGCCTGAATCCAACGCCAAGACGATAGACCAGAACAGCTATGTCGATCTCACCGGCCACCCCTATGCGGGGCTGATGGTCACCGGGCACCTGGAAGCGCGCGACGCCATCGGCCAGGTGGGCACCAGCGCCTCCGTCACCTTCAAGCTGCCGGCGCGCATCTTCACCGATCCGCTGGCACGTGCATTAATTGAGCAGCGCCAGCTTCTGGCGACCAGCGATGCGGCAGGCCGCAAGACGGTGCTGCTGACACTGGATGCGCTGACTATCGCGCCGGAGAAATTCTACGAAGGCAAGAACGATATCTTCCTGGCGCTGCGCAGCGCGTTCAATGGCGTCAAGAACGCCAAGACCGACGCGGATATCAATCGCGTTGAGACCATCCTGTGGGAAACCGCCTTGAAGCTGGAGCGCGGCGGCCTGCTGTCGGCGGCCGAAGAACTGCGCAAGCTGCAGATCATGATCACCGCCGCTCTGGCTTCGGGCGCACCGCAGGATGTGATCGACGAACTGCTCAAGCGCTACAATGAGGCGATGCAGAAATACATGGCCGCGATGGCGGCCAATCCGCCGGCACCGGGCGAACAGCAACCCCTATCACCTGACGCCAAGACCATCGGCCAGAACGACATCCAGACCATGCTGGACATGATCAAGAAGCTGACCCAGGCCGGCGACCGCCAGAAAGCGGCGCAGCTGCTGGCCATGCTGCAATCCATGCTGGAAAACATGCGCATGACCCAGGGCCAGAACGGCCAAGGCACGCCGCAGAACAAGGCGCTGAACGAGAAGCTGCAGAAATACGGCAACCTGATGGGCAAGCAGCGCGCCCTGCTGGACAAGACCTTCCGCCAGCAACAGGGCCAGGCGGATCCCAAGGATGGCGGTCCGCAGGGCTTGCAGAAACAGCAGAACAGCCTGGAAAAGGAATTGCAGGATTCGCTCAAGGGCATGGACGGCAAATCGGCGCAGAAGCTGCGCGAGGCCGGCAAGGCGATGGGCGATGCCCAAAGCGCGCTGGGCAAGAAGGATTTGACCAACGCCGGCAGCTCACAAAACCAGGCGCTGGATGCACTGCGCCAGGGTGCGCAGGCGCTGGCCGATGAATCCCAGCAGGGCCAGGGCAAGCAGTCCGGCGGCCAGGATCCGCTGGGCCGCGGCAATGCACCGCTCGGCAATTCCGGCGTGAAGATCCCGGGCGCCGCCGATCTGGCACGGGCGCGCGCGATATTGGAAGAGTTGCGCCGCCGCGCCGCGCAGATGAACCGTTCGCAGCAGGAACGCGATTATCTGGATCGGTTGTTGAAGGCGTTCTAGCCCAGAACCTTGCCGATATAGGGCAGGCCGCGATAGCGCCCGGCATCGTCCATGCCATAGCCGATGACAAAATCATTGCCGACGGGAAAGCCGACATAGTCCGCCTTGGCCAGGGCATCGGGCCGCTGCTTGTCCAGCATCACCGCCACCTGCACGCTGGCGGCGCCCGCCGCCTGGATCAGCGACACCGCCTTGGCGATGGTGCGTCCCGCATCCAGCACCCCGTCCACCACCAGCACATGACGCCCGGTGATCTCTTCCGATGGCCCCGCGATCATGGAGATGGCGCTGGCCACACGCTTGTCGCCGTAAGAGCGCAGCCAGATCATTTCCACGTCCAGCGCCGCGCCTTCCCAGGCCAGGGCGCGCAGATGCTGGCGCAGCAGGCGCCGGGCGGCCAGCAGCAGGGCGGCAAGGACCCGCTGGGCCGCGGCGCGTCACCCCTGGGCGGATCGGGCGTAAAGATTCCCGGCGCCACTGACCTGGCCAAGGCACGCGAGA
>CANCMM010000304.1:0-3476 GCA_947379335.1 Alphaproteobacteria bacterium
GATCCCGATGGCGCCGTGCTGGGCTATGAGGACGTCTTCACCAAGATCAACCTGTGCCGCGCCCATTATGAGAAAGTCGGGCTGGGTGCCGATTACGTCGACCAGTTCATTCGCTAGGCCTTGACGGCAAAGGCCTTGGGATTTTCGCCGGCCAGCCAGGCCTTCCACATCGTTTCATAAGCGGCTTCGATGTGCTTGGTGAAAGCCGCGGTGTCGAACAGCGCGCAATTGGCCTTGTTCTTGGCCAGCTTGTCTTTCAGCTTCTTCAGCGCCTTGGGATCATTGCCCAGCTTGATCGTCAGCGCCTCAAATGCGGCGGCATTTTCCGTGACCAGTTCGGGCAATCCCGCCGCGGCCAGCAGGCTGGCGGCGACGCGGCCCGGGAAGGTGGTGCCGGTCTGGGTGATCAGCGGTACGCCAGTCCACAAGGCATCGCTGCCGGTGGTGTGGGCGTTATAGGGCAGTCCGTCCAGGAATAGGTCGGCCAGGCTGAGGCGGGCCAGGTGCAAGTCGGTTTCCAGCTCGGGCGCGAAAATCAGCCGCTCCGGCGCGACGCCGCGCTTTTCTGCTTCCTTGCGTAGATTGTCGGCATAGGGCGCAGGGCTTTCCAGCAGCCATAGCACGCTACCGTCCACTTCTTTCAGGATCCGCATCCAGCTGTCGAAGGTCGCCGGCGTCAGCTTGTAGGCATTGTTGAAGTTGCAGAACACTATGCCCGTCTCGGGCAGGCCGGCTTCGGCGCGGCTCGGCACCCGCGCCATGGGGCGGCCCTTGTCGTCATTGGCCTGGTAGCAGCCGGGCAGGGTGATGACTTCCTCATCATAGAAACCGTGATCGGCGGCCGGGATCACTATGCTGTCGGCGATGATGTAATCCATGTAGTTGGCGCCCAGCGTGGCGGGGAAGCCCAGGTAATTGACCTGCACCGGGGCGGCACGATGGGCGAACACGCCCGAACGGGCCTTGCCGAAATAGCCATTAAGATTGACCAGGATATCGATCTCCTCGGCGCGAATGCGCGCCGCGGCGTCGGCATCATGCAGCTTGCCGATGTCGATCCACTTGTCGAAGGACTTTTCCAGCCTTGACCGCAGCTCGCTGCCGTCATTGGCGCCATTGTCCAGCGCCACCAGTTCAAACCGGGCGCGGTCATGGCGCTCATACAGTCCGGCCATCAGGATAGCGGTCGCCTGTTGGCGGAATTCGCCCGACAGATAGCCGATGCGGATTTTTGTGTGGCCCTTGCGGGGCGCGGTATCGAACGGCGCAGCTTCTATCGCGGGATACTTGTCATGGCCCCAGATGCGCGAGCAGGTCTGGGAATCCTGGGCATTTTCTCCGATGGCCTGGAAGATGAAGGGCTGAACGGTGCGCGCGCCGGCGCGCAGGCCCGCTTCCACCGCCGCCTTGTTGGCATCGAAGTCGCGCCAGTCGCCGCAATACATCCGCATATGCACCAGCTCGCCCAGGGCATAGGGATAGTGCGGGTCGAGAGACAGGCCGCGCTCCAGATCGGCCAGCGCCGCCTCGGGCTGCTTGAGGGTCCAATAGCTGTAGCTGCGGTTGATCAGCGCCTCGGCATAGTCGGGGCGAACCTTGAGGGCGCGACTGTAGCACTCGACGGCGCCGGCAAAATTCTGCTGGTCGCGGCAGATATTGCCGCGCCAGTTCAGCGCAACCGAATTGATCGGATCGATGTCCAGCACCTGATCGAAGCTGAGGATGGCTTCCTCGTATCGCAGCAGGTCACGCAGCACCAGGCCGCGATTGCCCCAGGCTTCCGCGAAATTGGGCTCGATGGCCAGCGCGCGGTCCAGGCTGTCCAGCGCCTCGATGGAGCGCTTGAGGTTGCGCAGCGCCAGGCCGCGATTGTTCAGCATCTCGGCATTGGTCTGCTAGGCATCCATCACGGCGTCGAAATCGGCCAGCGCCTCTGCGGCGCGTTCCAGGTCCAGCATGATGACGCCGCGATTGTAGGTGGCGTCCGCATAGCCCGGCACGATGGCCAGGGCGCGGTTATAATCTTCCAGTGCCTGCAGGGGGCGGCCCTTGGCGCGATGCGCCAGGCCGCGATGGACCAGGGCGCCGGCATTGCTGGGCTGCATCGACAGCACCCGGTCATAGCCGGCGATGGCGTCGTCCAGCCGGCCCACGGCCGCCAGCGCCACGGCACGGTTGGCACGGGCGGCGATCATTTCAGGCTGCATCACCAGCGCACGGTCGTACGCGTCCACCGCCAGTTCGAAACGCTGCAGGTCCGCCAGCGCCACGCCGCGATTGTAAAGGCCGTCGGCCATGTTGGGCTGGATCGCCAGCACCCGGTCGAAGGTCGCCAGCGCTTCCTCGAAACGGTGGGCGCCGCGCAGCGCCATGCCGTAATTCATCAGGCAGCCCAGATCGTCGGGATAGACGGTGGAGGCCTCGCCCAAAAAGGCGCAGGCCTCCTCAAAGCGGTTCTGCTGCATGCGCAGGATGCCCATGTAATAGCGCGGCCCGAACAAGGCGGGATCGGCGCCCAGGATCTGCAGGTACAGCGCCTCGGCCTGATCCAGCTTACCCTGCTGATGCAGCGCGATGGCCTCTTGCGCCATCTGTTTCAGGTCCAGGACTTCCATTGGGCGTTCCGTTCTTCTTCTTAGTTTTGTGCGGCGGCCTGGGCCACGGCCAGGGCGGTCATGTTGACGATGCCGCGTGCCGTCACCGACGGCACCATCACATGCACCGGCTTGGACACGCCCAGCAACAGCGGGCCGACCAGCAAGGCCTCGGTGGCGGCCGACAGCAAGGTCAGCGCGATGTTTGCGGAATCCAGGCTCGGCATCACCAGCAGGTTGGCCGAACCGGTGAGGGCACTTTTGGACACAACGCGCCCGCGCAGTACATCGCTCAGCGCCGCGTCGGCATGCATTTCGCCGTCGATCTCGAAATCCGGCTCGGAGGCTTTGAGCAGGCTCAGCGCCTTGCGCATCTTGATGGCGCTGGGCGAATGGGAGGTGCCGAAGCTGGAATGCGACAGCAGCGCCGCCTTGGGCGCCAGGCCAAAACGGCGCACGCTTTTTGCGGCCAGCTGGGTCATCTCCGCGATCTGTTCGGCGGTGGGATCGACATTGACATGGGTGTCGCAGAAGAACAGCGCGCCATTGGGCAGGATCAGCGCCGACAGGGAATAAAGCCTTGTGACACCGCGCTGGCGCGGAATGATGGGCAGGATGTTCTGCAGCTGGCGCGTCCAGTCGCCCAGACCGCCGCACAAGGCGGCGTCCACTTCGCCGGCTTCCAGCAGCATGGCGGCGGCGATGCCGTGGCGGGTGGCGATCCAGCGGCCCGCCGATTCCGGCTGCACGCCGCGCCGCTCCACCATCCGCTGATAGCGTTCGGTCAGGGGGGCGAAGAACTCCCGGTCCGCCTGCGGGTCCAGGATGCGTGCTTCCTTGTTGAAGTCCAGGCGCAGGCCCAGCTGCCTGGTCTTTGCCAGG
>CANCMM010000305.1:0-3472 GCA_947379335.1 Alphaproteobacteria bacterium
CGCCGGGGAATGGATCCGCCGCGTGCTGGGTGTATTGGTGCTGGCGGGTGTCGTCGCCATCGCACTGGGCCTCGATACCGGTCTTCTCACCCAATTGTCGCTGACCCGCACTACCGGCGTGGAGCAATCGCTGCTGGAAAAGGTGGGACTGGGCCGCAAGACGGAAAATATCGCGGTGGCCGGCAGCAATCTTCCCACCGAGGGCACCATGCCGGAGCTGAGCGGCGCGGTGGAGTGGCTGAATTCGCCGCCCCTGACCCGCGCCCAGCTGCGCGGCAAGGTGGTGGTGGTGGATTTCTGGACTTACTCCTGCATCAATTGCCTGCGCGCTTTGCCTTACACCAACGCCTGGGCGGCGAAGTACAAGGACGCCGGACTGGTGGTGATCGGCGTGCATGCGCCGGAATTCGCCTTTGAGAAAGTGCCCGCCAATGTCAGGCAGGCGGTGAAGGATCTGGGTGTCACCTATCCCGTGGCGCTCGATAACAACCTCGCGATCTGGCAGGCCTTCAACAACCAGTACTGGCCGGCGCATTATTTCATCGACGCTCAGGGCCGCATCCGCCATCACCATTTCGGTGAAGGCGAATATGACGAATCCGAGCGCGTCATCCAGCAGCTGCTGCGCGAGGCGGGGCGCAGCGATGTCCCCGGCGGCATCGTCGATCCCAGGGCGCAGGGCGTTCAGGCCGCCGCCGCACCACTGGACAGCGCCATCTCGCCGGAGACCTATGTCGGCTATGGAAGGGGCGCCAACTTTGCCTCCGGTGCGCCGCATCCCGACACGGCGGCGGTCTATGACACGCCTTATCCCCTGCAGTCTCACCAGTGGGGCTTGAGCGGCCGCTGGATCATCGGCGAGGAAAGCTCGTCGCTGGCGGCTGCGGGCGGCAAGATCACCTTCCGCTTCCATGCCCGCGATCTGCACCTGGTGCTGGGGCCGGGCGCTGACAACAAGCCGGTGCGCTTCAAGGTGACGTTGGACGGCCAACCGCCGGAGGGCGCCCATGGCATGGACACGGACGCGGGCGGCAACGGCACCGTCACCGGCCAGCGGCTCTACCAGCTGGTGCGCGGGAAGGCGGCCGGCGACCACACCTTCACCATCCAATTCCTGGACCCTGGCGTGCAGGCCTTCGCCTTTACCTTCGGCTGAAGCCATGGCATGGGCCTAACCCATGACGACGTCTCTCATCATCCTCTTTGCCGTCTCGGTGTGGGCGGGCATCCAGAACGCGCTGGCGGGCGGCGGCACCTTCCTGATGCTGCCGGCGCTGATGTTCACCGGCATGACGGCGCTGTCCGCCAATATCACCTCCACCGTGGCGCTGTTTCCCGGCCAGATCACCTCCTGCTGGGGCGGGCGCGGCCATGTCTCCGGCGCCGGTGGGCTGCCGTTCAAGGCGCTGGTCGGCATCTCGCTGGCCGGCGGCATCCTGGGCGCCATCCTGCTGCTGGAAACGCCGTCCAGCATCTTCAAGGCACTGGTGCCGTGGCTGGTGCTGTTCGCCACCAGTCTGTTTGCTTATGGCAGCTTTGTGCCGCGCAAGGCGGACCGGCCGCCGATGCTGGGCGCTGTGGGCGCCGGCCTGGCGCAGTTCCTCATCGCAATCTATGGCGGCTATTTCGGCGGCGGCATCGGCTTCCTGATGCTGGCGGCGATGACCGCGGCGGGCCTGGCGGTGCGCAACGCCAATGCCACCAAGAATGTGCTGGCGGGCGTGATGAATGCCAGCGCCGTGGCGCTGTTCGTTTTTTCCCCGCAGGTGCATTGGCTGCAGGCCGGCATCGCCTGCGTCGGCGCGGCCATCGGCGGGATGATCGGCGGACACATGGCCAGCCGGGTCAATCAAAAGATTCTGCGCGCCGCTGCCGTGTTGATCGGCATTGCGTTGACGATAGGACTATTTCTGCGGGCGCCTTAGCCCCCTCCGGCGTAGCTGGCTCGAGAGCCAGCTACGCCACCTCCCCCTATGCAAACGCGCTGACGCGCGTGCGGGGGAGGATCAGCCCTCGGTGAACAGTCCGCCCTTGCCGGTGGCGGCGGGCAAATTCACGCCCAGTGCCGTGCGCATGTAATTCACGCTGGCCGCGATATTGTCGTCGATGCTGCCGGTGCCGTCGCCCGGGCGCGGCGCGTCGATGTCGAACACCGCCCAGCCCTTGAAGTGCTTCTTGCGCATCACCGCAAACAGGCCGGGGAAATCCACGCCATGGCCCTGGCCGACCGAGGCATAGACGCTTTTCTTCTTGTGATCCGCCGGCGTCGGACCGGCCTTGTTGCCGCGATATTGCGGGAAGGTATCCTTCAAATGGAATTCGGTGATGCGCGGGAAGAACTCGTCGCTGATCTTCACCACGTCCATGCCGCCCAGCACGTTATGGCCGGTGTCCATGATCAGATAGACGTAATTGGGATCGGTGTGTTCCATGACAGTGCGGAAGTCCGGCTCGCGCTCCATCGGCCCCCACATATGGGCGTGCAGCGACAGGCGCACGCCGTATTTCTTGGTGCGCATACCGATCTCGTTGGCGGTGTCCGCCAGGCCCTTGAGCTGGTCCTTGCTGGGGCCGCCCGGCGGGCGCGGGCCCATATTGTTCTTCCAGTGATCCACGCCGAGCGGCTGCAAAAAGTCGCGGGCGCAGGCTTCCATGTCGGCAATCAGTTTCTTTTGGCCTTCGCCGCCCAGCCAGGAATAGTTGGGGGCCGCACCGGCCGCGGGCTTGGGGGCAGGCGGGGTGCCGGGCTTGATGGGCAGATCGCCGACGCTGGCGATCTGGAGACCGAACTCCTGCGCCAGCTTCTTCAACTCCAGCGGCTTGTTGTACCAGGGCGCGGCCTGGTCGGAATAAGGCTCGAAACCTTCCAGTCCGTAATGCTTGATGTCGCTCAGCATCATGCGCATGTTCGTGGACTTGATCATGTCGCCATTCTTGTTCCACACACCATAGATCGAGCCGGTGGTGCCGAACTTGATGTCGGCATCCTTGGCGTCCAGCGCTGCGAGGGCCGGCGTGGCGGTCAAGGCGGTGCTGGTGATGATGAAATGACGGCGTGTGAACATGGCGGTCCCCCGTTTTGGTTGCGCCGATCCTGCTACGGATTTTGCCGCCCCGCTATGGCAGAATGTTTCGCAATTGCGAGCAGCAGTTGCAAAAGACCAGTCAACGGAACGTGCCGCTGTTGAGGGCTCGGTTTCTGGGCGGTGATGGCTGATACGAATGTCCGCTTTGCGCCAATAGCGGACGTTCGCGAGAAATCGGCCAAATTATAGGGCAGTGCCCCTGCTGCGAGGTCCGTACGCGTGTTATGCTGCCTGACCAACATAGGAGGACAGCATGAAGCTCACTCTTATCGCCAGCGCGCTGATGCTCTTTGCATCTCCGGCAATGGCACAGGTCGCGGTAGCGACCGACGATTATCCGGGACCTCAACCAGCAGGCGGGCCTGAGCGGGCTCGCAAGGTACCCA
>CANCMM010000306.1:0-3470 GCA_947379335.1 Alphaproteobacteria bacterium
GGCCTGAATCTGACCTGGGAAACTTTGGAAGGGCTGGTGAAGCATAACGGCCCGCTGACGGGTGCGCAGCCGGCCCCAATCGCCAGTTTCGACAAGCGCTGGCCGCTGGAGCTGGAAAGCTGGCCGGGACTGGAAGCGCAGCTGGCGGCGCTGGCCGACGACATCGCCTATGTCAGCCACGACATCGATGACGGCCTGCGCGCCGGCATCTTCACCATCGCCGACCTGACAGAGGCACCGCTGGCTGGCGATCACGTCAAAGGCGTGCTGGATCGCCACGGCGAACTGGAACTGTCACGCTTCATCGGCGAATTGATCCGTACCCTGATGAGCGAGCTGATGGAGGATGTGCTGGTCACCACCCGCGCCAATCTCGCGGCCGGCGGGTTCGCCAGCGCGGCGGCGTTGCGCGGGGCAGGGCGGCCCATGGCGGCTTTCTCACCGGCGCTGTTTCCCCGGCTGAAGGCGCTGAAGGCTTTCCAGATGCAGAACATGTACCGCCATCCCCGTATCGCCAATTCCATGACCCGGGCACAGGCGGTGGTGACCGACCTGTATGAGGCCTTTGTCGCCGATCCGGGGCTCCTGCCGCCGGACTGGACCCTGGCGGCGCAGCAGGCCGTGCCCGGTACTGTGGCGCGGGATTATATCGCCGGCATGACCGACCGCTTCGCCCTGGCGGAGTATGCCCGGGTTTTCCATACCGAAATCCAGCTCTGAGGCCGCTGCTGGCAAGCGGCCTCCCCCGCGACCAGCGGGGGAGGTGCCCGTAGCAGCGCCCTGCGCTGCGTAGGGCGGAGGGGGCATGAATCTAGGGACCGCAGATGCTAGTCTGTGGTCCTTAGATTCGGAAAATCAAAGTCATGGCCAACTACGAGCGCGGCGTGTACGAACCCAGCGACGAGGTGCGGGTGTTCGACGGCTCCGAGGAAGAAGATGACATCGAAGGCTCGCGCCTGCCGCTTTTGATCGTGCTGGCGCTGCTGGTGCTGGCGATGTTCGCCGGTGTGGTGTGGCTGGCCTATACCCAGGGCGTGGCGCGCGGCCGGGGCGAGACCCCGGTTCTGACGGCGGCCAACGGCCCCGAACGCGTGGCGCCGCAATCGGGCGGCGACGGCACCGTGCCCTATCAGGGCTTCAAGATTTACGAGCAGCCGGCGCCGTCGGACGACACCGCCGACAATGCGCCCGCCAAGACAGATACAAAGGGGCCGGCCAATGCCGCGCCTGCAGCCACCCCAGCCGCGCCGCCCAGGCCCGCGCCGGTGGCCGAAGCGCCCAAGCCTGCTCCGGCACCGATTGCTGTTGCGCCCAAACCGGCGCCTGCAGCGCCCGCGCCCGTTCTTGCTAAGCCGGTGACCCCGCCGCTCGCACCCGTAAAGGCCGCCGCGACTCCTGCGCCGAAACCCGCTGCTCCTGCCGCCGCTCCGCCCAAGTCGGTGGCGGCGCTGATCCAGCAGGCCAACTCGACACCGGTACCGCCTGCGGCCAAGCCGGTCGCCGCGCCCGCCAAGACCGCCACCACGCCGCCCCCCGCGATGAAGCAGGCGGTGATCCCGCCAGCCGCCACTGCGACGGGGGCGCCGCGCAGCCTGGTTGCGCCCACAGCCGCGACCGCGGCCGCAACCCCCGCGCCCAAGCCCGCCGCAGCGGCGCCCGCGACCGGCGGCGTCGTACTGCAGATCGGCGCCTACAAGAGCCAGGCCGACGCAGACGCTGCCTGGAAGACCTACAAGGCCAAGCACGCCGCCCTGCTGTCGGGTTATTCCGATGACATCCAGCAGGCCGATCTGGGCGAAAAAGGCACCTGGTACCGCCTGCGCATCGGCGGCATGTCCAACCGGGAAGTCGCCGCGGGCCTGTGCGACCGGCTGAAGGCCGACGGCGGCGCCTGCATCCTGGGTAAATAGCCATCATGCGCAGTCGCGCCATTTATGGCTGCGCCGGCACGGTCCTGTCGGCGGCCGAGCGGGATTTCTTCCGCGAGGCGAAGCCGTGGGGCTTTATCCTCTTTGCACGGAACATTAGCGACCCGCGCCAAGTCAAAGTCCTGGTTGAAGAATTGCGCAACACGGTGGGCGACGCCCAGGCGCCGGTCCTGATCGACCAGGAAGGCGGCCGGGTGGCCCGGCTGAAGCCGCCCCAGTGGCGGGCAAGGCCCCCGGCGGCCGTCTTCGGAGCGCTTCATGCCCGGAACCCGGAAGCCGCCCGCGAGGCGACCTATCTCAACGCCCGGCTGATCGCCCATGACCTGGCCAGCCTGGGGATAAATGTGGACTGCCTGCCGGTTCTGGACGTGCCGGTGCCCGGCGCCCACGACATCATCGGCGACCGGGCTTTTGCCACCGACCCGGCCACCATCATCGCCCTGGGCAGGGCCCAGATCGAAGGTCTGACGGACGGCGGCGTCCTGCCGGTCATGAAGCACATCCCCGGCCATGGCCGGGCAGGGGCCGACAGCCACCTGGCGTTGCCCCGGGTGTCCGCCACGGTGGAAGAACTCAGCGCCAGCGATTTTGTGACCTTCCGCAGCCTTGACCAGTGCCCGATCGCGATGACAGCGCATGTGGTTTATGAGTCGATTGATCCACAGCGTCCTTGCACCACCAGCCCCAAAGTCATTCGGGATGTGATACGCGGTGAGATAGGATTTGACGGGCTTTTGATGTCGGACGACCTTTCGATGAAGGCGCTCGACGGGCCTTTATCGGTGCGCGCCAAACAGGCCCTTTTTGCGGGCTGCGATCTGGCGCTTCACTGCAATGGCGATATGGAAGAAATGCGCGAAGTGGCGTCGGAAGTGAAAGAACTGGAAGGCCAATCCCTGCGGCGCAGCCAGCAGGCGCTGGCGCATCTGTCCGTGCCCGTCACATCTGGAAGTGGGGCATTCGACGCCGCCGCCGCCGAGGCCCATCTGGCCACCCTGCTGGGAGCGGTGGCATGACCGAAACTGCCGAGAATTTCGAAGATTTCGAATCCGCCGCCATCGTGCGCGATGACGAAGCGCTGTTGGTGCAGGTGGACGGCTTTGAAGGTCCGCTGGACCTGCTGCTGACCCTGGCCCGCAACCAGAAGGTCGATATCGCCAAGATATCGATCCTCAAGCTGGCCGATCAGTATCTGGAGTTCATCGAGAGCGCCAAGAAGCTGAACCTGGAGCTGGCTGCCGACTATCTGGTGATGGCCGCCTGGCTGGCCTACCTGAAATCGCGCCTGGTGCTGCCGCAGGAAGGCGAGGCGGACGGCGAGCCAACCGCCGACGAGATGGCCACCCGCCTGCGCTGGCGCCTGCAGCGCTTCGACGCCATGCGCGCCGCTGCCACCCGGTTGATGGGCCGCGAGCGGCTGGACCGCGATGTGTTCGGCCGCGGCGATCCCGAAGCGGTCAATGTGATCAAGCTGCGGACCTACAAAGATACGATGTACGACCTGCTGACCGCCTACGCGACCGAGCGGGCGCGCAAACTGGG
>CANCMM010000307.1:0-3467 GCA_947379335.1 Alphaproteobacteria bacterium
TGAAGCCGTTGCCCACCGCCATGCCGCTGCAGTCTTCGCACTTGGTGACCACGCTGTGCAGCACCTTGCCCTTGCGGTCCAGCAGCCAGGCGGTTTCCGGTCCGCGATCATGGCGCTGCTGCTGTACCCAGAAACCCTTGCCGCCCGGATCGGCGGTGATGGCATTGGGCCAGGACGGCGGCGTCAGGAACAGCTTGGTGGTCCTGGCCTTGCGGCGCGGAATCGGCTTGGCCTTCATGCTGGACAGCGTGCGGCCCAGATCATCGGTACCGGGCTTTTTCGCCTGCGCCTGGCCGAACGCCGGCGTGGCGGCCAGCGCGGCGGCCGCTGTCAGGAATTGTCTTTTGTCCATGTGTGTCTCCTTAGTTGGGCAGGAATACCATCACGGCGGGCGAACCCAATGCCATGACGCTGCCGGTTGGTTGCGGTACACCCCTGGGTCCAATGCGGAAGGTCACGACGTTGTGACCGCCCTGATTCAAAGAATAGAGAAACTTGCCGTTCGGATTCAGCGCCAGGCTGCGCGGATTGTCGGCGCCGGTATGGGTATTGGCGATCCGGGTGATGCCGACCTTCCCCGCTGCGATGGTGGCGATGGAATCCTGGGTGCGGTTCGCCGCATAGAGACGCGTGCCGGACTTGTTGATCAGCAGTTCCGATGTGGTGTTGCTGCCCTGATAGCCGTCGGGCGGCGTGAAGATGCTGGAACCACGCGCCGTCAGCATGCCGTCCTTGAAGTCATAGGCCTGAAGCTGCGAGTCCTGTTCCTGCAGCTGGTATAAAATCTTGCCGTCCGGGCTGAAGACGAAATGGCGCGGCGCCGAACCTGCCAAACTCTTGGTCACCGACACCTGATGCAGCTTGCCGCCGCCATCCAGGGTCCAGACAAAGATCTGGTCGCGCCCGGCATCATCGCCGATGACATATTTGCCCGACGGGTCCATGCCGATCATGTGGCCATGGCTGCCGCTGTGATCGCTGCCGGCGAACTGGCCGGGCTGGGTGTCCGAAGCCTCGGCCGGATTGAGCGGCCCATCCGGCTTCACCTGGTCGGCCAATTCGCCGAGACTTCCGTCCGCCTTGATGTGAATGACCGCAAAACTGCCGCCGGAGTAGTTCGCCACCAGCGCGAACTTTCCGGTGCGATCAATTTCGATATAGGCGGGACCGGCCGCGCCCGAACTGACCGTGTTCAACGGCTTCAACAAGCCACTGGCCGCATCCACTGCAAAAGCGCTGACCGAACCGGTCTTGCCCTCATAGTCCAGGATCTCGCTGTTGGCATAGAGAAAGCGGTGATCGGGCGACAGCGCGATCCAGGCCGGCGATTTCATCTTCGCCACCAGTCGCGCATTGGACACCGCGCCGCTGTTGTCGTCGACATCCACCAGATAGATGCCCTCGCCGTGATTGTTGCCGCGCGCCGTCAGCTCTTGCGTATAGGTGCCGATATAGGCGCGCGCAGCCTCAGCGGCACTGGCGGAACCCAGCAGCGCCAAAGCCGCAACGGCGATCAGAATATTCCCTTTGCTCACATCAGTTCTTTCTTATGGAAGAAACACCATCGCCGCCGGCGCGCCTACGCCTAAGAATTTGCCGGTGAATTTCGGCACGCCATCCGGGTCCAGGCGGAAGGTGGCAATATTGTCGCCATGCTGGTTCATCGAATAGAGGAACTTGCCGCTGGGATCGATGGTCAGGGTGCGCGGAATGGTGCCTTCGGTATGGGTGTCGCCGATGCGCTTGATGCCGCCGTCCGGCGCGATCGCGAAAGTTGCAATCGTGTCATGCACACGGTTGGCGACATAGAGACGCTTGCCGCTCCTGTCGATCACCAGCCCCGAGGTGGTATTGCTGCCCTGGAACCCGTCCGGCAAGGTCGAAACGGATGCGCCCCTGGGCGTGAGCTTGCCGCCGGCGAAACCATAGACCTGAACGCGCGAATTCTGCTCATGCCCGACATACAGCGTCTTGCCGTCCGGCGAGAACGCAAAATGGCGCGTGCCTGCGCCCGGCACCGATTTGGTCACCGACACCTGGTTCAGCTTGCCGCCCGCATCCAGCTTCCAGACAAAGATCTGGTCGCGCCCCGCATCAGCGCCCACGATATACTGGCCGGTGGGATCGGCCAGGATCATGTGACCGCGAGACCCATGCGGCGCCTTGCTGCCGCGCATACCAACCGGCCGGTCGACCGCCTGATACACGCTCATCGGTCCTTGCGGCTTCACATTATCAGTCATCTCGCCCAGGCTGCCATCGGGCTTGATGCGGATCACCGAAAAACTGCCACCGCCATAAACGGCCGTCAGCAGGAATTTCCCCGACGGATCGACGCTGGCGTAGCTGGGAATGGGGCCGCCGCAATCCACCGTGTTGAGTTTCCTGAGCGCACCACTGGCGGCATCCACCGCATAGGCGGTAATGGAACCGTTTTTGCCGGGACCATAGGTATCGATTTCATTGATCGCATAGAGAAACCTGTGGTCGCGCGACAGGGTGAACCATGCCGGCGACCGGTCCCTGGCCACCAGCTTCAGGCCCGACAGTGCGCCGCTGACCTCATCCACAGTGACCAGATAAATGCCCTCGCCATTGCCGTTGGCGTAGGCGGTCGGATCGGCCAAGTTCGGCGTATAGGTGCCGATATAGGCGCGCGCGGCGTTGGCAGCAGGCACGCCGCCAAGCATCGCCGCCGACAGCGCGACGGCCAGGGCAAGTTTTCTGGTCACGCGCCTCTCCTACGGCAGGAATTCCATCACCGCCGGCGAGCCGATGGCCAGGAATTTGCCGGTGAACTTCGGCACCCCGTCCGCGCCGATGCGGAAGGTGGTGAGATTGTCACCCGCCTGGTTCAGCGAATAGAGGAACTTGCCGGTGGGATCGATGGTCAGGCTGCGCGGGATGCTGCCTTCGGTATGGGTGTTGCCGATCAGCTTGACGCTGCCATCCCCCTGCACCGCCATGGTGGCGATGGAGTCATGATTGCGGTTGGCGCCATAAAGATGCTTGCCTGCCTTGTCGATCAACAGTTCGGAGGTAGTGTTGCCGCCCTGAAAGCCGGCCGGCAGGGTCGAGATCGACGAACCCTTGGCAGTCAGCTTGCCATCGGCAAACGCATAATCCATCAGCCGCGAGTTCTGCTCGCCCTGCTGGTACAGGGTCTTGCCATCCGGCGAAAACGCAAAGTGGCGCGGACCCACACCCGGCGCCGTCTTGGTCACCGAGACCTGGTTCAGCTTGCCGGTGCCCGTGTCGAGCTTCCAGACAAAGATCTGGTCGCGCCCCGCATCCGCGCCCACGACATACTGGCCGGATGGATCGGGCAGTATCATGTGGCCGCGCGAACCGTGCGGCTCCTTGCTGCCGAACATGCCGGTGGGACGGTCGGCCGCCTGGTAGACGCCCATCGGGCCTGACGGCTTCACGATGTCGGTGGTCTCGCCCAGGCTGCCATCGGGCTTGAG
>CANCMM010000308.1:0-3466 GCA_947379335.1 Alphaproteobacteria bacterium
GCGGGAACGCCATGTCCGGCGCGCCGATCATCAGCGGCACCAGCCAGTTGCCGAAGCCGCCGATCATGGCGGGCATGATCATGAAGAACACCATGATCAGGCCGTGGCCGGTGACAAAGACGTTGAAGGTATGCGGTTCCTTGAACACCTGCAGGCCGGGATACATCAGCTCGGCGCGCATCATCATGGAGAAGAAGCCGCCGATGCAGCCCGCCACAATCGCGAAGATCAGGTACATCGTGCCGATGTCCTTATGGTTCGTCGAATAGAGGTAGCGGCGCCAGCCCGTCGGGTGGTGCGCGTGATCGTCGCCATGGGCGTGATCGGAATGGGCGTCGAAGGCGGTTGTCATGGGCGTACTTCCTATTTCGACGCGAGGCGGGTGACGCCCGCATCGAGGGCGGCAAGGGCAGTGAATTTCTTCTTCGCGGCGGCCAGCCATGCGTCATATTCGGCCTGGCTCACCACGTGCAGTTCGATCGGCATGAAGGCGTGGCTGGCGCCGCAGAGCTCGGAACATTCGCCGTAGAACACGCCGGTCTGGGTGGCCTTGAACCAGGTGTGGTTGGTGCGGCCCGGCACGGCGTCCATCTTCACGCCCATCTGGGGCATGGCCCAGGAATGGATCACGTCAGCGCCGATAGTGTCGACCGCGATCACCTTGTTGACCGGCACATAGATCGCATTGTCGGTGCCCAGCAGACGCGGCTTGTTCGCCTTGGCCGCATCGGCATCCGACAGACCCAGGCTGTCAAAGGTGAAGCCCGCGGCGGAACCGGGATACTCATAGGTCCAGAACCACTGCTTGCCGATCGCCTTGATGGTCACGTCGGGCTTGGGAACCGCCGCTTCGAAGTACAGCAGGCGGAACGACGGCACCGCGATGAACACCAGGATGATGACCGGGATCAGGGTCCAGGCGACTTCCAGCAAGGTGTTGTGATGAACCTTGGACGGCACGGCATTGGCGCCGGCGCGGTACTTGATGACGATCCAGACCAGCAGCGCCAGCACGAACAGGCAAACCGCGACGATGATCCACACCAGCAGGCGATGGAAATCCTCGATCTGCTCCATCACCGGCGAGGCAGCGGCCTGGAAGCCGGTCTCATAGTTGGTCGGCAGGGCAGCCGCCGGAAGTGCCCAGAAGGCCGCAAGGGCGGCAGTCGCCGCACCGATACCGGATTTCCGCAAAAACATGCTCGCGACCTCGCAATAAACCAGGCGGTGGAATCCCCGCCCTTTTTCAGATTCTTGGCGGGGATTTAGAGGGGTTAAGCCCTTAAAGTCATTGCGACCTTATGGCACGTCCCTTCCGGCGGCCAAGAGGGCCGGACGGTCCCACGCCTGCGGAACCCCGCCCCGCCTTGTCCAATGGCCGCTTTACCCCGATATCTAGGGGCCAAACACGCAATTCGCGGGGCTTTTTGCCGCGCACCGGAGACCGACATGGCCGCAGCCGATCTTTTCTTCTCCCGTACCGGCATGGACCGTGGGCGGGTGCAGCAAACTGTGGACCAGGCGCTGAAGGGCGCGGACGACGGGGAATTGTACCTGGAATACAGCCAGTCCGAATCGTTCAGCTTCGACGATGGCCGGCTGAAAGCCGCCACCTTCGACACCAGCCAGGGCTTCGGCCTGCGGGCGGTGGCGGGGGAAGCCACCGGCTATGCCCATGCCTCCGACATCTCCGAGGACGCCATCACGCGCGCCGCCAGCACGGTGCGCGCCGTCGCCCACGGCTATTCCGGCACCGCGGCGGGCGCGCCGGCCCGCAGCAACGTCAAGCTCTATACCGACATCGATCCGCTGCAGACCGCGGGATTTGAGAAGAAGGTCAAGTTGCTGGAAGAGATGAACGCCTATGCGAGAGCAAAGGACAGCCGGGTGCGCCAGGTATCGGCCAGCCTGTCGGGCGAATGGCAACGCATCGAGATCATCCGCGCCGGCGGCGAGAGTTATTCCGACATCCGCCCCCTTGTCCGGCTCAGTGTCTCGGTGGTGGTGGAACAGGATGGACGGCAGGAATCCGGCAGCTTCGGCGGCGGCGGCCGCGGCGGCTATGAAATCTATCTCGACGCCGATTACTGGCAGGGCGCGATCGACGAGGCGCTGCGCCAGGCGCTGGTCAACCTCACTTCGATCCCTGCCCCCGCCGGCGAGATGACGGTGGTGTTGGGGCCGGGCTGGCCCGGCATCCTGCTGCACGAAGCCATCGGTCACGGGCTGGAAGGCGACTTCAACCGCAAGAAGACATCGGCCTTCGCCGGATTGCTGGGCGAGCGCGTCGCCGCCCCCGGCGTGACGGTGGTGGATGACGGCACTATCGATGGACGGCGCGGTTCGCTGTCGATCGATGATGAAGGCACGCCGACCAGCCGCACGGTGCTGATCGAGGACGGAATCCTGAAGGGCTATATGCAGGACCGGCAGAATGCCCGGCTGATGGGCGTGGCCGCGACTGGTAATGGCCGCCGCCAGTCCTATGCCTCGCCGGTGATGCCGCGCATGACCAACACCTACATGCTGGGCGGCGACAAGGACCCGACCGAAATCCTGTCGAGCGTGAAGAAGGGCATCTATGCCAGCAACTTCGGCGGCGGCCAGGTGGACATCACCAACGGCAAGTTCGTCTTCAGCTGCACCGAGGCCTACCAGATCGAGGACGGCAAGCTGGGCGCACCGATCAAGGGCGCAACCCTGATCGGTTCGGGGCCGGAGTCGCTGACCCGTGTCTCCATGATCGGCAATGACATGAAGCTGGACACCGGTATCGGCACCTGCGGCAAGAACGGCCAGAGCGTGCCGGTGGGCGTGGGCCAGCCGACCTTGCGGCTGGACGGGCTGACGGTCGGCGGCACTGCGCAGGCGGCTTGATGCCCCAATACTGGTTCCGGCAAAAGACGTTCGGCTACGGCGCCACGCCCAACACCTGGCAGGGTTGGGCGCTGACTGTCGCCAGCTGCGCGGCCCTGTTCGGCGTGGTGTTGCTGGGGCCTGCGATCCGCGACAACGCCCTGCGTGTTGTCTGGATGGTGCTGGGTATCGCCATCAACCTGGGCGCGTTCATCCTTATCGCCTATCGCAAGACCGAAGGCGGCTGGCGCTGGCGCAGCGGGGACGAGTGAGCCTGATCTACAAGATCGTGCCGCGCGCGCAATGGGAAGCCGAGAGCGGCGACTATCACGGCTCAGCCCATGACAAGGCCGACGGCTTTCTGCATTTCTCCACCGCCGCCCAGCTGGCTGAAACCTTGCGGCTCTATTATGCCGGACAGGATGACTTGATGCTGGTGGCTGTCGCCGCCGAAGCGTTGAGCGCGGCTCTGAAATGGGAACACAGCGCGACGCGCAACGAAGACTTCCCGCATCTTTACGGTGCCCTGCCCTGCGATGCGATCAAGTGGGCACGGCCGCTGGCGCGCGACGCCGCCGGCGGCTTCGTGCTTCCCCTGGCTACTTGACCT
>CANCMM010000309.1:0-3454 GCA_947379335.1 Alphaproteobacteria bacterium
ATCGGGCAGCCCAATCCTGCCCGCGAGGCGGCGGTCGCGGAGTCCTTCAAATATCCCTGGGTGGACATCGGGTCAGATGGCATCGCGCTGCCGGCCGGTGTGCACACATCTTTCGGCCGCCCGCATCCGCGCTCCTTCGGCAGCCATGCGCGCATTCTCGCCGACGTGGTGCGTAACCGGCATGTGATCTCGCTGGAGGAGGCGGTGCGCAAGCTGTCATCCCAGGCCGCCAACCGCCTCAGCCTGCATGATCGCGGCTTGCTGCGGGCCGGCATGAAAGCCGATGTGGTGGTGTTCAATCCCGACACGGTGAAAGACACCGCCACCTATGACCATCCCGACCAGTATGCCACCGGCATCTCCTGGGTGCTGGTCAATGGCAAAGCGGTGGTGGCGGACAGCAAGCCCACCAATGCCACGCCCGGACGGGTGCTTCGCGGCCCCGGCTACAAGCCCGGCACGCTGTAATGCGCACGTCTCTTGGGGCGTTGGCGCTGCTGGCGGCGCTGTGCGCGGCATCGCAGGCCGATGCCAGTCCCTGCACGGCGCTGAATGGGCTGAAGCTTGAGAACAGCCTGGTGCGATCCGCCGAGGATGTGCCGGTGCATGAGAACCTCACGCTCGCGGGACGTCCCTATACCGATCTTCCCGCTTTCTGCCGCATCAGCGCCACCACAGGTGTGGATCGCCACTCCAACATCCTGGTGGAACTGTGGTTGCCACAAGCCGTGAGCTGGAACAGCAAGCTGCTGGGCACCGGCAATGGTGGCTTCGCCGGCACCATCTCGTTCGGCTCGCTGGCCGGAGGGTTGAGGCGCGGCTATGCGGTGACCAACACCGACATGGGAACGTTTCCCGCTTCCAGCGCCAGTTGGGCGGCGGGCACCGGCCAGCCGGAAATGCTGAAGGACTGGGGCACCCGTTCGACGCACGAGATGACGGTGCTGGCCCGGGCGCTGACCCAGCGTTATTACGGCCAGTCGCCGACGCTTTCTTATTTCAGCGGCTGCTCCACCGGTGGGCACCAGGCGCTGATGGAAGCGCAGCTTTATCCAGACGATTATGACGCCATCCTGGCGGGCGCGCCGGCCAACAACCGCACCCGGTTGCACATGGCCTTCCTGCAGACGGGACTGGACGTGCACGCCACGCCGCGCAGCTGGATTTCGCCGGACAGGCTGGCGGTGGTGCATGAAGCGGTGCTGAAAGCCTGCGCCGGCAAGTTCGGCGGCGCGCCGGGCGACCGTTTCCTGGCCGACCCCACCGAATGCAATTTCAAGCCGCGCGACATGGCGTGCAAGCCAGGCCAGAAAGACATCTCGGCTTGCCTCGATCCGGATCAGGCCGCGGCGCTGGAGAAAGTCTATGGCGGCTTCACCAACCCGCGCACCCATGAGATTTTCTATCCCGGCTGGCCGCTGGGCAGCGAGCCTCAGCTGGGCGGCCTGTTCGGCACCCGCGACCAGACCGTGCGCGGCTTTGTCGGCTCTCTTGTGCCCTGGGCGATGGGCGCGGATTTTGATGTCACCAAATTCGATTTCGACCGTGACATGGCACGCGTGGATGCCGAACTGGGTCCGGTGATGAACCAGATCAATCCGGACCTGTCGGCCTTTGCCGCGCATGGCGGCAAGCTGATCGTGTTCCACGGATTGGCCGATGCCATTGTCGGCCCGCTGGACACCATCAATTACTTCGAGCGCATCGGCGCGGCGATGCCGGGACGCGACAGCTTTGCCCGGCTCTACATGGCGCCGGGTGTGGCGCATTGCGCCGGCGGGGACGGGCCAGACCTGTTCGGCCAGAGCGCCGACCGCAAGGAAGGCGATGGGGATCACGACCTGCTCAAGGCGCTGGATGCTTGGCGCGCATCCGGCCACGCCCCGGCTGCGATCATCGCCACCAAGTTCGATGCCGCCGGCGCGGTTGTCGCCACCCGCCCGCTCTGTCCGTACCCGCAGCGCGCTTTTTACAATGGCGGCGACGCCAGGGACGCGCGCAGCTTTGCCTGCCATGCCGCGCCGGGTGCGAAATTCCCGCGTCCCGCTCCGGCCTATCTGCATTAGCCGGCTTGGGTTAGGCTCCCGGCATGATCCCGGTTTCCATTCTCGACCTCACGCCCATCCGCCAGGGCGGCGATGCGGCCACCGCCCTGCGCGAGACACTTGATCTGGCGCAGCATGCGGAATCGCTCGGCTATCACCGCTACTGGCTGGTGGAGCATCACAACACCGCCTCCGTGGCGGGCGCCGCCACCGCTGTGGTAATGGCCCATGTCGCGGCGGGCACCAAAACCATCCGCGTCGGCGCCGGCGGCATCATGCTGCCCAACCATGCGCCACTGATGGTGGCCGAGCAGTTCGGCACCCTGGCGGCGCTGCATCCGGGGCGCATCGATCTGGGATTGGGGCGTGGTATCAACAATGATCCGGCCACCCTGCAGGCGCTGCGCCGCCAGCCCAACGACGCCGCCGAATTTCCCCGCGACGTGCAGGAGCTGCTGTTCTTCCTCGCGCCCGCTGCGCCAGGCCAGAAAGTGCGCGCCATTCCGGGCGAAGGATCGCAGGTGCCGGTGTGGATATTATCGTCCAGTGCCGGCGGTGCGCAGCTTGCCGCGACACTGGGATTGCCCTTCGCCTTCGCCTCGCATTTCGCACCGGACCCGTTGGACGTCGCCCTGGCGACCTATCGTGGACGGTTCGTGCCGTCGACCCATCTGGACAATCCCAAGGTGATGCTGTCGCTGACGGTGGTGGCGGCCGATACGGATGACGAAGCGCGGCTGCTGTTCTCGACCGCACTAGCCGCCAATGACGCGCCGCTGGCGCCACCCGTCGCCAACTATGAGCAAAGCCTGGCCCCGCAGCGCCGGGCCTTGCTTCAGAATTTCTTCCGTCACTCCGTCGTGGGCGGCCCGGAGACGGTCAAGAAAGGCGTGGCGGATTTCATCGCCCGCTATCGTCCGGATGAGATCATCATTGCGGCGCAAATCTTCGATCACGCCGCGCGGCGCAAGTCGTTCGAGATACTCAGTCGAAGCTTCTAGCGGCCGCCCTTAACGCGCGCCCTGGGGCGTGAGGTTCAGCGGCGGTGTGGGCGCCGGATTGATCGCGGGCTGGCCGATCTGCATGTCGACGAAAGGCGCCGGCGTGGCATAGGGATTATAGCTGACCATGCCCACCATTTCCGGCTTCACCGCGATGGTGCCGCCCGGTTCGGTGGCATAGGGCGATCCGTTGGGATTGCCTTCGGGGCCAGCGCAGGCGCTCAAGGCGGTGGCCGCCAGAAGGGCGGCGGCGGCAAGTGAAAATCTCATTTTTTTATCCCGTCCATTATCCAACAATAAAAGCATCGCACAGCGGATCGGGTTCCGGCTACCCTTGTGGGCCAAGCCCCCTGCGGCTTTAATGTCAAAAAATTGGGGGGAATTCATGAAACGCCTGGTCCTTGCGCT
>CANCMM010000310.1:0-3440 GCA_947379335.1 Alphaproteobacteria bacterium
GCCGGCGAGGCCTGGCGCACCGAAAGACTGTTTCCGTGAGCACCGCGTCGCCGGATGGCGACCCTGGAAAAAAAGTCGCACAGGCCGGGGCGTTGATGAAGCGCGCCGCCATCGCGTCTGTATCGGTGTCGCTGTTTCTGGTGGCGATAAAGACCTACGCCTATTTCGTCTCTCATTCGGTGGCGATGCTGGCGAGCCTGGCGGATTCGGCGCTGGACCTTTTCACCTCCTGGCTCAACCTCATCGCCATCCGCTCGGCGCTGACACCCGCCGATGCCGAACACCGCTTTGGTCATGGCAAGGCCGAGCCGCTGGCGGGCCTGGCGCAGGGCGCCTTCATCTGCGCCTCGGCGTTGTTCCTGGTGATCCAGGGCGTGGGCCGCATCCTGGCGCCCGAGCCCATCGACCACAGCGTCGAGGCGCTGATCGTGATGTGCATCGCCATCGCCTGCGCCATCGCGCTGATCCTGTATCAGCGCAAGGTGGTGGCAAAGACGGGCAGCGTCGCGGTGGAAGCCGACCAGACCCATTATTTCGGCGATCTGGTCACCAATATCGGCGTGGTGCTGGCGCTGCTGCTCTCCAGCCTGCTGGGCTGGACCCTGGCCGATCCCCTCATTGCCATCGCGGTGGCCGGCATCATGGCCTACACCGCCTTTGGCGTGGGCCGCGACAGCTTCAACCAGTTGATGGACCGTGAATTGCCGGAGGCCGAGCGGGCCCGCATCCGCCGCATCGCCCATAGCCATCCGGCCGTGAAAAATGTCCATGACCTCAAGACCCGGTCAGCGGGCCTTTCCACCTTCATCCAGTTGCACCTGGGCCTCGATCCCAACATGCCGCTGGCGGAGGCGCACACGATCAGCGATGCGGTCGAACACGCGCTGCTGCAGGCCTATCCCGGCGCTGACGTGATCATCCATCAGGACCCGGCGGGCATGGAGCCGCTGCCTCCCGATGATGCGTATTAATCGCAACACCAGATTGGCGAAAATATAGTTTTCAACCCCCTGCCGCCGGGTATGCTGACGCGAAAGCGGAGGCAGAATGTCCAACATGAGCGTGCGCGGGGGCTATGGCCCTGTCGCGAAGACTTTCCACTGGCTGATCTTTCTGTTGCTGGCGGCGCAATATGCCGTGGGCTCGATCATGCCGCATATTGGGCGCAAGACGCTGGACGAGGGCTGGGTCCACTGGCATCTGCTGATCGGCGCCGTCATCCTTGCGGTGATCCTGGCGCGCTTCGCCTGGCGGCTGTTTCATCCCGTGGCGATGGCCGACGGCCTGACAGGCTGGGAGCTTTGGCTGTCGCGCATCACCCACCTGTCGCTATACGCATTGGTGTTCGTCATGACGGTGCTGGGTTGGGCGGCGGCCAATTCGCGCGGCTGGGATGTCAAGCTGCTGGGCGTCGTCACGCTGCCCCCGCTGTGCCCGAAGGGCGCGGCCTGGGGCCATGAGGCGGGCGACATCCACAATATCCTGGTCTATGTGCTGCTCGGCTTCATCGCGCTGCATGTCGCCGGCGCGCTGTATCATTATTTCATCAAGCGCGATCAGATCCTGCAGCGCATGCTGATGGCGTCGCGCCCATGAGGAAAGCCGTTCTGGCTGCGCTGCTGCTGGCGGGCTCGACTGGCGGCGCGATGGCCCTCAGCGACGAGATACAGGTCTATACCGGCGATGCCGCCGCGCCGGGCGTGTTCAATCTCACCTGGCACAACAACTACACCTTTGACGGGCTGAAGACGCCGGACTTTCCAGCGGGGCTCGCGGACAACCGGTCCCTCAGCGGCGTCACCGAATGGGCTTATGGCGTGACGCCATGGTTCGAGGCGGGGCTTTACTTGCCGCTCTATGCCGTCTCCAGCAACCGCGGCGCCCAGCTCAACGGCTTCAAGGCTCGCACGCTGTTCGTCAATCCCGACAATGCCACCAGCAATTTCTATTACGGTGTCAATTTCGAGTTCAGCTACAATTCGCGCCATTGGGACGAGGATCGCATGACCGGCGAGATACGTCCGATCCTGGGCTATCGCGGCGACAATTGGAGCCTGACCTTCAACCCCATCCTCGACAATTCCTATCACGGCTTCTCGCGGCTGGATTTCGCGCCGGCCACCCGCCTGGACTACACGATCGCAAAGGGCTGGACCGTGGCGGCGGAGGAATATGATGATTTCGGCGAGCTGCGCGGCTTTCTGCCGAGGGATCAGCAATCGCACCAGCTTTATGCCGTGGTGGACCATGATGCCGGGCCCATCTCCATTGAGGCGGGCCTTGGCTTCGGCCTGACGCCGGGCAGCGACAAGCTGACGGCCAAGCTGATCCTGTCCAGCGACCTGAACGGCGACAACGGCCTGTTCCACTGATAGCGGTCAGATGTCCGCGCCTGCGGAGAAATAGGTCGGTGCTGGTGTCTCCATCCGCCCCAGATGCTTCATCGCCAGCTTGTGGGCGAACCGCGCGCCCAGGAAGAAGATCGGGCTGACCAGCAGCGACATGGCAATCACCGCGATGGCCAGCTTGTGGCCACCGGGACTGAGCGTGTGGGCCGTCAGGCCCGCAGCGGCGATGACGAAGGAGAACTCTCCCACCGGCGACAGGAACAGCGATGCGGCGAAGGCCGTGTCGAAATTCTTGCCTGCCAGGCTCAGCAGGATGAAGTTCAGCACCGTCTTGCCGCCCGTCACCACCACCAGGGCGGCGGCGATCACCCAGACCTGCTGGACCAGGTAATTCAGGTCGATCAGCAGCCCCACTGACAGGAAGAAGACGAACAACAGGATGCTCTGCACCGGCTGGGCCATGGTGAGCGCGCCGCGCCGCAAGGTCGAATGACCCACCGCCAGCCCGCCCAGGAACGCGCCCAGCGCCGGTGACAGTCCCAGCAGGCCGGAGACCGCAGCCGCGGCAAAACAGATGCCCAGCACGCCCAAGGTGCCGACGTCGAAATTCTTCAGCAGATATTCCGACGCCGGAAAGCGGAAGCTCTTGATCTTGGTCAGGACCTTGATGAAGACAGCCAGCAGTGCGAAGGCCAGCGCCAGCTTGGTGCCCACCCCGATCATCGCCTTTTGTGTCAGTTCGCCGCCCAGCGTGTTGGTGATCAGCAGCAGCGGCACCACCGCCAGGTCCTGGGCCACCAGGATCGCCACGGCCAGCCTTCCGGCGGGCGTGTCTTTTTCCTGGCTGTCTTCGATCATCTTCATCGCCACGGCGGTGGAGGAAATCGACAGCATGAAGCCGATCACCAGCCCGCCCAGCACTTCGCCATGCACGGCATAGGCGAACAGCGCCACCGAGGTGGGAATGATGGCGCAGGTCACGGCGGTGACACCCAGCGCCAGTGGCAAGGACTTAGAAAAGGCCGCCAGCCGCCCGGCAGGCGTGTCCTTTTCCTGGCTGTCCTCGATCATCTTCATCGCCACGGCGGTGGA
>CANCMM010000311.1:0-3438 GCA_947379335.1 Alphaproteobacteria bacterium
CTGCGCTTTGGGCATTTTTTCGAGCTGTCGGCTTTCATGCGTCTTCCCTCAACACTCGCTGTTGCGGCCAGTCTTTGGCTGGCGGCCACCGGCGTAAGCCTGGCACAGAATGTGGATTCCGGGCTGGAAGTGCGGGTCAATCCGCTGGCCGCCCGCCCTGTCGGCGGAACCTTGCTGTATCCGGGCGGGGAATATGGCCGCAACGTGCCGTACCTGCTGATGCCTGGCGAACGCGGCGGTCCCATTGACCTGCACATGCCCGGTACGCGCCGCCGGATCGCCCGCGCCGCCCCAGCCACGCCCAAGCCGCCGCGGGAAAAGCCGGTGCGCGTTGCCAAGGCCGCACCTGCCCCTGCGCCCGCACCGGACGCCAGCCCCTTTGGCGCCGCCAATCTCAGCAATGTGTTTGGCAGCGCCGCGCCGCCGCCCAAGACCGCGCCCGCCGGTCCCTCCACCGGCAATGAAAACCTCAACAAGCGCAGCGTCATCCTGTTCGCCAAGGACGCGCCCGATCCCGCCAAGGCGGCGCTGGGCGCGATCAAGTTCCTGGCCAACGACCTGAACGCCGCCATGAACAGCCCGGGCGCGCGGGTCGAGCTGCAGGCCTTTGGCGGCGCCAAGGGCGACAAGGGCTCGGATGCGCACCGGTTGTCGCTCAAGCGCGCTTTGTCCATCCGGCAAGTCCTGATTGAAGATGGCGTCTCGCCCGACCGCATCGACGTGCGCGCCATGGGCGGTGTCGATGACACCGGACCCACCGACCGCGTGGACGTTTACGTCAGGGCTTAGGAGCATCGGGCAGGCGAGTGGTCCGTAGCGACAGCGTACGGACGCCGTCGTCCTTTATTCTTGAACAAGGGCGACCAATAATCAGACCGCAAGCGCCACGTCGGTGAATTTGTTCACCTTGGTCAGCGGCGGAAACACTTTCATCCAAAGCCCCACCACCAGAAGCGTGCCGATGCCGCCCGCCACCACCGCCGGCACGGTGCCCATCAACGCCGCGGTGAAGCCGGATTCAAACTCACCCAGCTCGTTGGACGCGCCAATGAACAGCATGGAGACGCTGGAAACCCGCCCGCGCATGGCGTCCGGCGTGGAAAGCTGGATCAGCGAGGAACGAATATTGACGCTGACCATGTCGGACGCGCCCAGCACATAAAGCGCCAGCAGCGAAAGCGGAAACCAGCTCGACACGCCGAATATGATGGTGGCGATGCCGAACACCGCCACCGCAGCGAACATCTTGGTGCCGACCTTGGTCTTTAGCGGCCAGTGGGTCAGGAAAAACGCCATGGAAAAAGCGCCCGCGGCCGGCGCGCTGCGCAGGAAACCCAGGCCCAGCGGCCCCACATGCAGGATATCGCGGGCATAGATGGGGAGCAGCGCGGTGGCCCCGCCCAGCAGCACGGCAAACAGGTCCAGCGAAATGGCGCCCAGCACGACGGGCCGCGAGCGCACAAAGCGCACGCCTTCGGCCACCCGCTCGACGCGGGTGGCTTCGGTTTGCTCAGGGGTGTAGCGGCGGCCGCCCAGTTGCGTCACCGCCATCGCCGCGCCGATGAAACAGGTGATGCACAGCGAATAGACCGGCACCGGTCCCAGTGCATAGAGAAAGCCGCCCAGCGCCGGCCCAGAAATGGTGGCGGCGGTGAAGAAGGATGAACTGAACGCCATGGCGCGGGGCAACCTTTGCGGCGGCACCAGAAAGGCCAGCAGCGAGGAGCTCGAGGGGCCGGCAAAGGCACGCGCCGCGCCGAACAGCACCAGTACGCAATAGAACATCCAGGCGCTGTGGGGCCGGTACAGGGACAGCAGAAGGAACAAGGCGCTGCAAACCGCCTGCACACACGCCGCCAGGTTATAGACCCGGCGCTGGCTGAAACGGTCGGTGATGTCGCCGGCCGGCAGAACCAGCAGGAACATGGGCGCGAACTGGCACAGGCCCACCAGCCCCAACGCCAGGGGCGTGCGCTCCATGTCATAGACCTGCCAGCCGATGGCGACCGACTGGACCTGGATGGCCAGGGTGGAAATGAAGCGCAGGCCGACGAAGGAATAAAGATCGCGGTCGCGGTAGACGGGAAGATCGCTCATGAACCTGCGTGGCTTAACACGCGGCGGCGGCGTGTGACAGTTGCTTGGACGCCTACTTGGACGCCAAGAGCGCGACGGAGTTCTGCAGATGCAGAACCTGGACGTTCAGGCCCTGCGTCACTTCGAACTTCACCCGGCCGAAGCTGGGCTTGGACAGAAACGGCTGGGCATCGCGTGAGAAACCGAACGGCTCCTGCGGCAGGCCGATCCAGCTGGTGTCCATCTTGTGGTTGCTGTTCACATCCTGGAACGTCTCGATGGCATAGGTGCCGGGCGGGACATTGCTGAGGGTGATGACGGTTTCGCCCATGTCGGCGCGGACATCGGCGCTGGCCACCGGGGTGGCGTCGTCGTCGGGATAGCGGGCCTCGTCATACAGGCCCAGCCTCAGGGTGCCGCCCCGGGGCGACACGTCCTGGACATGGATGATCACTGTTGCGCCCGTGTCCTGGGCGCGGACGGGCTCCTGGGCGTTGGCTGGCGCGCCGGCGGCCAGCAACATCCAGCCGGCTGTCGCCAGAACGACGGCCGCCCAAAACAGCGAAAAACGCTGCAATCCCAGCTGGTTAGTTATCCAGAGTCCCATTTGTATCAATTTGTCTCAAAATTCCCACGGCGAGACAAGTGGCGAAACAGCCACAGCCGCGCCTTTGCAGTGGAGCGATACGCAGGACTTGGGGATTCAGACGGCCTGGATCAACCCAGCTTGGGTTCCAGCTTCTTGCAGGCGTCGATCAGGCCGCGCACGGCATCGGCGGACTTTTCCAGCCCGGCCTTCTCGGCGTCGGTCAAGTTCAGCTCCACGATCTTCTCCACGCCCTTTTCGCCGATCACCACCGGCAGGCCGACATAGAGATCCTTGATGCCATAGGCGCCGTTCACATGGACGGCACAGGGCAGTACGCGCTTCTGGTCCTTGAGATAGCTTTCGGCCATCTGGATGGCGCTGGTGGCCGGGGCATAATAGGCCGAACCGGTCTTGAGCAGGCCGACGATCTCTGCGCCGCCATTGGCGGTGCGGGTGACGATCTGGTCCAGACGATCTTGGCTGATCCAGCCCATCTTGACCAGTTCGGGCAGCGAGATGCCGGCCACGGTCGAGAAGCGCGGCATCGGCACCATGGTGTCGCCATGGCCGCCCAGCACAAAGGCGGAAACATCTTCCACCGACACGCCCAGTTCCTCGCCGATGAAATGGCGGAAGCGCGCGCTGTCCAGCACGCCCGCCATGCCGACGATTTTCTTATGCGGCACGCCGGAGAATTTCTGCAGCGCCCAGACCATGGCATCCAGCGGGTTGGTGATGCAGACCACAAAGGCACCCGGCGCATGCGCCTTGAT
>CANCMM010000312.1:0-3408 GCA_947379335.1 Alphaproteobacteria bacterium
GTTTCGACGTGGGCATGAACAAGGCCTTTTATTATGTCGACTCCAAGGAAGGCGCCTACAACACCGGCACCGAATATCCCGAAGGTAATCTGGGCCACCGTCCCAAGGTGAAGGGCGGCTATTTCCCCGTCCCCCCGGTGGACCATGAGCAGGACATGCGCGGCGAAATGCTGGCGATCATGCGCGACATGGGCATCAACCCGGAAAAGCACCATCACGAAGTCGCCACCGCCCAGCATGAACTTGGTTTCAAGTTCAACACCCTGACCAAGTGCGGCGACTACATGCAGATCTACAAGTATGTGATCCACCAGGTCGCCCAAGCCTATGGCAAGACCGCGACCTTCATGCCCAAGCCCGTCAAGGGCGACAATGGTTCGGGCATGCACGTCCACCAGTCGATCTGGAAGGGCGGCAAGCCGTTGTTCGCCGGTTCGGGTTATGCCGACCTGTCGGACCTGTGCCTGTATTACATCGGCGGCATCATCAAGCATGCCAAGGCGCTGAACGCCTTCACCAACCCGCTGACCAACAGCTACAAGCGCCTGATCCCCGGCTTCGAAGCCCCGGTGCTGCTGGCCTATTCGGCCCGCAACCGTTCGGCCTCCTGCCGCATCCCGCACTCGTCTTCGCCCAACGGCAAGCGCGTCGAGGTTCGCTTCCCCGATCCGGGCGCGAACCCCTACCTGGCCTATGCGGCGATGCTGATGGCGGGCCTGGACGGTATCGAGAACAAGATCCATCCGGGCGGCCCGATGGACAAGGATCTCTATGCCCTGCCCCCCGAAGAGCTGGCCAAGGTTCCGCAGGTCTGCGGCAGCTTGCGCGAAGCGCTGGACAGCCTGAAGGCCGACCATGGCTTCCTGTTGAAGGGCGGCGTGTTCGACAAGGACTTCATCGAAGCCTATATCGACCTGAAGTACGAAGACGTTTACGCCTTCGAACACACCCCGCACCCGGTCGAGTTCAAGATGTACTATTCGGTCTGATCGGATCGAAATTGAATGCGAAAAGGCCGGGCGAAAGCCCGGCCTTTTTCTTTACGCGACGGCGCTCGCCGTAAAGCCGGCCGCGGCGCCGGGCCGCGAGACCGGGAAGGTCACGAACACCGAGCAGCCCCGGCCGAATTCGCTTTCCATCCAGGCGCGTCCGCCATGCAGTTCGGCCAGGCCCCGCACCAGCGCCAGGCCCAACCCGGTACCGCCGGCCTGGCGGTCGAAGCGATTGTCCACCTGGTTGAAGGGCGTGAAGATGGTGTCGATCTTGTCGCGCGGAATGCCCGGGCCATTGTCGCGCACCATGACCTGGAAATCGCCGTTGGCGGCGCGCCCGCCGATCACTTCGATCCTGCCGCCCAGCGGCGTGAACTTGACGGCGTTGGACACAAGATTGATCAGGATCTGCTTGAGCGCCCGCTCGTCGGCATAAAGTTCCGGCGCGCTGTCGTCGATGGCGATCACCAAGGTCTGGTCCTTTTCGCGCGCCTTGGTGCCGATCAGCTTCAAGCCGATGTCGAAGGTGCGCGCCGCATCCAGCGGATGGGGCGAGATGTCCATGCGCCCGGCCTCGATCTTGGCCACGTCCAAAAGGTCGTTGATCAGCGACAGAAGATGGGCGCCCGAGGAATGGATGTCGCCGGCATAGTCGCGATAGCGCTCCGACCCGACAGGGCCGAAACATTCCTGGGCGATGATTTCCGAAAAGCCCAGGATGGCGTTCAGCGGCGTGCGCAGTTCATGGCTCATGTTGGCCAGGAAGGCGGTCTTGGAGGCATTGGCGGTTTCGGCTTCAAAGCGCTTGCGCAGCGCCTCGTCGCGGGTCTCTTCCAGTTCGCGCGCCAGGTCTTCGACCTTGAAGCGCAGGCGGGCGTCCTCGCCCATCCGCAGCACCAGCGGGCGGCCGGTATGCCACATCTGGAACGCCACGAAGGGCGCCAGCGCGCCCATCACCATGTCGGTGAAGGACTCGCCGAAGATGAAGCGCACCGACACCATCAAGGACAGCGGCAAAAGGTTGGCCATGTACATCTTCATGTTGCTGCCGCGCGCCACCACCAGGCCGGCGATCACCGCCATCACGCAGGCCGCCAGGAACATGTGGTTCAGGCTGTTGCCCGGTTCCCAGCACAGCCAGGGCAGCAGGCCCCAGGCAAAGCTGCCAAAGGCCTGGATCATGACGAAACATTGCAGCCAGGATTCGGTATCGCCTTCGTCGTCGTTATAATGCTCGTAGGCGGTCGCCATCAGGGCGGCGGCGCCCATCGCGGCGGTCACCGCCAGGGGCACGAACAAGGTCTTGGCGAAGCTGACATGGCCGAAGGTGCCGGTGGAGCACAGGATGGCGGCAGCCAGCGCCCAAAGCGGCGAGGTGACGCGGGTGTTGCGTGCCGTATTGGCGGCGAGCGACAGCTGCGCCTTGACGACGCGCGGTTCACTCTCCTGGCCTTCGGTGATGAAGCGCAGCAACGACACGCGGCTAACCCCTTTATTGTGGGGTCATTATTGCGCCAGGGCTCTTAATAATATCTTTGGTCGGGCTATTTTTCGGCAGCCCAGCTTTTGGCTCGCTTTTCACGCTTAAGGAAAAGTAAAACAGGGGCGCAAAGGCTCCGAATCGCGCCAGTGTGCGCTGCACCGTTCACCTAGATTGCCCCCGCAGATTGAAGTTATGGCCAAGAAGAATCCCGACCTTTTCGACAGCTCGTCCAGCGCCTCCAAGGCTTACACCGCCAAGGACATCGAGGTGCTGGAGGGTCTGGAACCGGTGCGCCGGCGCCCGGGCATGTATATCGGCGGCACCGACTCCAATGCGCTGCATCACCTGGCGGCCGAGATCATCGACAATTCGATGGACGAAGCGGTGGCCGGCCATGCCAGCAACATCCAGCTGGAACTGAAGCCCGGCAACGTGCTGGTGGTGCGCGACAATGGCCGCGGCATCCCGGTGGACCCGCATCCCAAGTTCAAGAACAAGTCGGCGCTGGAAGTCATCATGACCACCTTGCATGCCGGCGGAAAATTCGACGGCAAGGCCTATGACACATCGGGCGGCTTGCACGGCGTGGGCGCATCCGTGGTCAACGCTTTGTCGGAATGGATGGAAGTCGAAGTGGCGCGCGACAAGCACGGCCACAAGATGCGCTTCGAGCGCGGCCATGCCATCGGCAAGCTGAAGGACCTGGGCGCGGTCAACCGGCGCGGCACCATCACCAGCTTCAAGCCGGATGAAAAGATCTTCGGCGACATCCAGTTCTCGCCCGCCCGCCTGCATCGCATGGCCAAGTCCAAGGCCTATCTGTTCCGCGGCGTCGAAATCCGCTGGAAGTGCGATCCGTCGCTGAGCGAGGATGGCGGCGTCACGCCCGCCGAGGATGTGCTGCGCTTCCCCGGCGGCCTGGCCGATTATCTC
>CANCMM010000313.1:0-3392 GCA_947379335.1 Alphaproteobacteria bacterium
CGACGAAAGCCATGTCAGCGTGCCGCAGATCGGGGCGATGTACAAAGGCGACTATCGCCGCAAGTTCACGCTTGCCGAATACGGTTTCCGCCTGCCCAGCTGCATCGACAACCGCCCCCTGAAGTTCGACGAATGGGACGTGATGCGGCCCCAGTCCATCTATGTCAGCGCCACGCCGGGCAACTGGGAGATGGAGCGCACCGGCGGTATCTTCACCGAACAGGTCATCCGCCCCACCGGGCTGATCGATCCGCCGGTGGAAATACGGCCCGTGGAAAGCCAGGTCGATGACCTGATCGCCGAATGTCACCTGATCGCCAAGCGCGGCTATCGCGTGCTGGTCACCACCCTGACCAAGAAGATGGCCGAGGACCTGACCGAATACATGCACGAACAGGGCATCCGCGTGCGCTACATGCACTCAGACGTGGAAACCCTGGAGCGCATCGAGATCATCCGCGATCTTCGTCTTGGAGCTTTTGACGTCCTTATAGGCATCAACCTGCTGCGCGAAGGGTTGGACATTCCCGAATGCGGACTGGTCGCCATCCTGGATGCGGACAAGGAAGGTTTCCTGCGCAGCGAGACCTCGCTGGTGCAGACCATCGGCCGCGCCGCGCGCAACGTGGACGGCAAGGTGATCCTGTATGCCGACCGCATCACCGGTTCGATGGAGCGCGCCATGGCCGAAACGGGGCGGCGGCGCACCAAGCAGGAAGCCTATAACAAGGAACACGGCATCACCCCGGCCAGCGTAAAGGCCAGGATCAGTGACATCATGGGTTCGATGTATGAGCGCGACCATGTCACGGTGGATGGCGGGGCGCTTGCGGAACCCGGCCGCGAGTTCGTCGGCCACAACATCAAGGCGATCATCGCCGACAGCGAAAAGAAGATGCGCATCGCCGCCGCCGACCTGGAGTTCGAGGAAGCCGCCCGGCTGCGCGACGAGCTCAAGCGGCTGCAATCCACGGCGCTGGCGATTGCCGACGATCCCTTTGCCCGCCAGAGCGACGTGCAGCGCGCCAACCTGGACGCCGAGATCACCTATTCGACCGACGACAGCCCTTCCAGGCCAATCCCGTCCAAGGGGCGCAAGCGGATGCAGCGCGCGGGCCGTCCCAATGTGCCAAAGACGTTTGGGAGCAGGGCGCGATGAGCGATCTTTGGCGCATCCTTGTTCTCGTCGGGGCCGGCCTCCTGGCCCGCTATCTCTATCGCCATATGCGGAATCGCCGCCGTTAAGCTGCTGTTTCAATACACTAATCGTGGTGACCGCGGCTGCACTGGGCCGGAAAGCATTGTTATTTAGGGCTTTTTCGCCTATAGGAGGCGTCACGTGGTTCTTGCGTCCTAAGTCAGACGAAGCGCTTTCAGTCTTTCTGACCTGCCCTCCCCAAAGGAGGCGCGCCGGACGCACCGAAAAACTTCCCTCGATCAGACTACTTGTTACCACGGCCGTCCCGGCATTTCGCCTGGACGGAACCCGATGACCAAAGGAACAATCATGACCATCGGAACCGTGAAGTTTTTCAATTCCACCAAGGGTTTTGGTTTCATTTCGCCGGAAGGCGGCGGCAAGGACGTGTTTGTGCACGCCTCGGCCGTTGAAGCTGCCGGCATGCGTACGCTGAACGAAGGCCAGAAGGTCAACTTCGACGTGGTGCCGGACGCGCGCGGCGCCAAGGCCGCCAACCTGTCGGAAGCCTAAGACAAAGCGGGGCGGTGCGCGTTTGCGCGCCGCCCCATTTTTGAAAGCAGATCATGGCCAACAAGACCGAAACCGCCCGCCGCACCGCGCAAGGCATCTTCCAGACCTGGGAAGACCGCAAGACGCTGGTGAAGCAGGAAATGGACGCCGAGCGCGCCCATAACGACGCCAAGACCATCCGCCTCAAGGCCCAGCGCCTGGAGAAGGAAGCCGCGGACGCCGAAACCGCCCGCATCGAAGCCGAGAACGCCCCGCCCGCGACGCCCAAGAAGCGCGTCAAGCGCGCTGTCTGATCCTTGACGCGTTTCTCGATTACCCATCGTACCGAATATCAACACAGCCAGCCCGTCAGCCATGGCCCGCACCGGCTGATGCTGCGCCCGCGCGAAAGCCGCGATCTCAAGCTGTTGTCGCACCAGATCACCACCACCCCGCCCAGCACGATCAGCTGGGCGCAGGATGTGTTCGGCAATGCCATCGCCACCGCCACCTTCGAGGCGCCCAGCGACCGGCTGGTAATCGACAGCACCGCCAGCCTGGAACACAGCAGCGCCGCCTGGCCGGTGTTTCCCATCGCCGCGAACGCGATCAATTATCCCTTCAGCTATTCGCCCGAAGAGCGCACCGACCTGGGCGCGCTGCTGTCGCCGCAATATGACGATCCCATGGGCCGGCTGTCGTCCTGGACCGCCGGCTTTGTGCGCTCCAATCCCACCGACACTTTGGCGTTGCTGAAGGACCTGAATGACGGCATCACCGGCACCGCCAGCTATCAGGCGCGCGAGGATGAAGGCACCCAGCCGCCCAGCCGCACCCTGGACATGGGCCGCGGCTCGTGCCGCGACTTTGCCGTGCTGTTCGTGGAGGCCGCGCGCCTGCTGGGCTTCGGCGCCCGCGTGGTGTCCGGTTACCTTTTCAATCCCACGCTGCAGGACACCGACACCACCACCCATGCCTGGGCGGAAGTCTTTGTGCCGGGCGCGGGCTGGATCAGCTTTGATCCCACCAACCGCCAGATGGGCAGTTTCAACCTGATCCCGGTGGCGGTGGCGCGCGATTTGGCCCAGGCCATGCCGGTCAGCGGCAGCTTCATCGGCGCCGGGACGGCGCGCCTGACGGTGGCGGTTCGCGTTTCGGAAAGCGCCTAGCGACAGCGCCGCGATAGCGGCTCAAGCGTACCGACGTGTTTGCGGTAGCATCCCGAGTCGCTTGGGCGTACTTATTGATTCGAGCCGGGGATTCAGACATGCGCAGCAAGACCGAGATCGAAGCCTTTGTGCGGAACTGGGTGGCGCGCAACGTCCACCTGGTGCCCGAGCTGGCCGCCCTGCCCACCGAGGTGGACAAGTGGGCCTCGGACCTGACCGGCGATGCCCGGGCCGAAGGCATCAGCGGCAGCGACCTCAACAAGGCCCTGGGCGATATCGACGATTACCTGACCGGGCAGCATCAGCAGATCAGCTCGGCGGCTTGAGCCGGGAGACTTTCTCCCGCCTGCGGCGTTAAACTGCCGCCATGTCCCGCGCCTTCGTCAAAGAAACCTCCGAGTCAGCGCCGCCGCCCGAACGCATGGTCGATGAAGGCCCCAACCTCGTCACACGAGAAGGCCTGTCGCAGATCGAAGCGCATCTCGCCCGGATCGAGGCGAGCATGAAATCCGAAACCAATGTGTTGTTGCGCG
>CANCMM010000314.1:0-3383 GCA_947379335.1 Alphaproteobacteria bacterium
GCGAAGCGGGCAATGGGGAATGCGGCGGCCACCAGCTTGACCTTGTTCATCACCAGCCGGTTGGCGCGGCCGACCACGGCATTCTGCTCAATGATGGCGGTGGGCAGGCGCGCCAGGTTTGCGGCGATCATGACGGGCACGCTCGGATAGCCGCCAAAGCCGATCACGGCGGCGGGCTTCAGCTTGAGCAGCTTGGCAAAAGCGATGGCGATGCCGGCCGCGATCTTGAAAGGCGCGGCAATGGCGTTGAAGGGCGAGGACGGTACCGTCTCGATCCGGGCGCGCGGAAAGGCGGTGGCGTAATTGGCGAAACGATTGTCGGTCATCACCACGATCTCGCAGCCGCGCCTGACCAGTTCGCCCGCCAGCGCCTGGGCGGGGAACAGATGCCCGCCGGTGCCGCCTGCTGACAGGACCACCATTCTTGAAGTGGGTAAACTCATGCCCGCACCATGAAGAAGGTGGGATCATCGCGCGTGGCCATGCGGATATTGGGCCGCTGGCGGGTCACCGCCAGCGCGAAGCCCATCGTCAGGGCCACCGCAAACAGCGACGAGCCGCCATAGGAGATAAAGGGCAAGGTCATGCCCTTGGCCGGCAGCAGCGACACCGCCACGCCCATGTTGATGAAGGCCTGCACAGCGGTGACCACGGCCAGGCCCGCGCCGGCCAATTGCGCGAAAGGCTCGCGGGCAGCGGCGGACCGCAGCAGCAACCTCACGGTCAGGATGCAGAACATCAGCGCGATCAACCCGCACAGCAGGAAGCCGAACTCCTCGCCCGCCACCGCGAAGATGAAGTCGGAATGGGCGTCGGGAATGCGGTACTTGATGGTGCCGGCGCCCGGACCAACGCCGGTGAAGCCGCCATGCGCGAAGGCTTTCAGCGCCAGCCCAGCCTGGTAGCCGGTGTCGGATTCACTCAAATACTGCTGCACCCGGTGATGGACATGCGGGAAGATTTCATAGGCGACAAAGCCCAGCGCCCCGGCAATGCCGATGCCGGCACCGACCCACACGAACGACATGCCCCAGAAGAACAACATGGCGCCCCACAGGCACAGCAGCAGGCCGGTCTGGCCCACATCGGGCTGGCGGATCAGGATCAACAGCGCCGGTATTAGCAGCAGGAAGGTCACCACCGGCTTGGGGATCGCCAGCGGCTGGCGGTCGGCCAGCACCGCGGCGGCCAGAATCGCGAAGCTGGGCTTGAGGAATTCCGACGGCTGCAGCGCAAACGGGCCCAGGTCCAGCTCGCGGCGCGCGCCCAAAACATCGGCGCCCACGAACAGCACCAGGAATGAGCCGATCAGGGCGCAGGCGAAGGTCACCGCCGCCAGCATGCGGATCTGGCGCAGCGACAGCAGCGACACCGAACACAGGATGCCCACAGCCATGACGGCGAACACCACCTGGCGCGCGGTATAGCGGAAGTCACCGGCCGAAAGCGGACCGCCGGTGATGGCGGGGCTGGCGGCAAAGGCCAGCATCAACCCGATGCCGGCCAGCACCAGCATGCACAGCAGCGCAACGCGGTCCACCGTGAACCACCAGTTGGCAAATCCGCTTTTGTCGGACCGGTTCAACATCATGCCACCTTCACGTCGCGTGGCAGTTTGGACACCAGGGTGCGGAAGACATCACCGCGCTGCTCGAAATCCTTGAACTGGTCGTAGGAGGCGCAGGCCGGCGACAGCAGCACCACCGGCGAAGGTGCCGAAGACGCCGCCGCATCGGCGGCAGCGCTGGCCACCGCCACGTCCAATGTGCCGGACATGCCATAAGGCGCCTTGCCATCCAGGGTGCGGGCGAAGGCGGATGCGGCCTCGCCGATCAGATAGGCCTTGCGCACCCGCGGGAAAAATTCGGACAGGCTTTCGATCCCGCCGTCCTTGGGCTTGCCGCCGGCGATCCAGAAAATGTCGGGATAGACCGCCAGGGCGCGGGCCGTGGCGTCGGCATTGGTGGCCTTGGAGTCGTTGATGAAGGCGGCCTTGCCGATATGGCCGACATCTTCCATCCGGTGCGCCAGCCCCGGGAAACTGGCGATGGCGGCAGCGATGGCCTTGGTGTCGGAGATAAAGGGTCGCACCGCGCCATAGGCCAGCGCCGCATTCTGCCAATTGTGCGCGCCCGGCAAGCGCGCGGCACCGGCCATGTCCATCACCTTGACGGCGCGCGCGCCCATGGCGTCGTACAAAGTGCCGTCCACCACAAAGATGCCGCGGCCCAAAACCTTCCCCACCGAAACCGGATGGGCCTGGGCGCCGCCGGCGGCCGACAATTGGGTGAAGATGGCCGAGGAATAAGCATCGTCCACGCCGATCATGACCTGACCGTCCTTGGCGGTCTGGCGCATCAGCCGCGCCTTGATCGCGGCGTAATTCTCCATCGTGCCGTGACGGTCGATATGATCGGGCGACAGGTTGGACAGGATGCCGACATCCGGTGTCAGGCCCGGCGCCAGGTCGATCTGGAAGCTGGACATTTCCAGCACATAGATGGTCTTGGCGGACGGCGGAGAAAGCTCCAACACCGACTTGCCGATGTTGCCGCCGATCTGGGCGTCGAAGCCGCAGGCGTTCAATATGTGCCCCACCAACGCAGTGGTGGTGGACTTGCCGTTGGTGCCGGTGATGGCGATCACCGGGGCTTTCGCGCTGCCGTTCGGATCGGGACGGATTTCATGGGCAAAGAGTTCGACATCGCCGATGATGCGCACCTTGGCGCGATTGGCATGTTCCACCACGCCGTGCGGCTTGGGATGAGTCAGCGGCACGCCCGGCGACAAGATGAGCGCGGCGATGCTCTCCCACGGCCATTCGCGCCACGGCATCAGCTCGGCGCCTTCCTGGCCGCCCAGATCGCGCGCGTTGCTGTCATCGTCCCAGGCGATCACCCGCGTGCCGCCGGCCACCAGCGCGCGCACCGCGCCCAGCCCGGTGCGGGCCAGGCCGAAAATGGCGACAGTGCGATTGGCGAAGGCGCGGCTTGGGATCATCTAGCGAAGCTTCAAGGTTGCGAGGCCAAGCAGCGCCAGCACCACCGCCACGATCCAGAAGCGGATCACGATGGTGGGCTCGGTCCAGCCCAGCTGTTCATAATGATGATGGATGGGCGCCATCCGGAAGACGCGCTTGCCGGTGAGCTTGAAGGAAACCACCTGCACCACGACGGATACGGTTTCCAGCACGAACAGTCCGCCCACCAGGCCCAGCACGATCTCATGCTTGACCGACACCGCGACCACACCCAGCGCGCCGCCCAAGGGAAGCGAACCGGTATCGCCCATGAAGATGGCGGCGGGCGGGGCATTGTACCAAAGAAAGCCCAGGCCTGCGCCGACCAATGCCGCCAGGAAGATCACCAGCTCGCCGGAATATT
>CANCMM010000315.1:0-3383 GCA_947379335.1 Alphaproteobacteria bacterium
AATTATTTTCGTCGCTACAAGATCGCTTGATCACAAATGCCGGTCATCGCCGCAACGCGCATCCGGATTGGAACAGATCGTCGCCGGATGCTGCACGCCGCGCTCGAAATACCAGCCGCCCACACCCAGGCAGGCAAAGATCGCCAGCACCGCGCCGATAATGATCCACCGATCCATGTTGTTCTCCCCCGTCACGACAATAGCCGCCCCGCCCCGGCCGCGCCATCATCCGTAAGCCCCGGAAAACCCCCATTTCCGGGGCCGTCCCCAAGGCCGGGGTCAAGGGTCGTCGCCAAACTGCAATAAGCGCAATGTCGCACCGGACACGGCTTTTCCATCCCTAATAAACCGGACGAATCCTCGAATCCCTGCTAACTTGGCTTGGATGGAAACCTCCGCCCGCGTCATCGCGGTCCTGCAAAAATCTCTGATGCTGGACCCCGAGCGGTTCACACCCACCGCCTTGCTGGTGGACGATCTGGGCGTTTCCAGTCTCGACCGCTTCGAACTGCTGATGGATCTCGAGGACGAGTTCAAGATCGACATGGACGAGACCGACCTGGTCAGCGTGCGCACCGTCGGCGACCTGACCACCTACATCAAGACACGCATGGCCGCCTGACGGCGCCGCCCGTCAGTGGTCCCGCACCGATCCGTCCACCGCATCCCACATTTCCGGAAACTGCCATTCCGGAATGCCGCGCTCATTGTCGATCAGATGCTCATCCAGTTCGATTCCCAGGCCCGGTCCGTCGATATTGCCCTTCAGCAGGATCGCGCCCTCGCTCATCACCATCGGCTTTTTGATATAGCTCTTGCCCAGCGGGCTGCGCTCGACCTTGGGCCCGCCACTCACCGCCTGCAGGCTGGGCACTTCATGCGCCAGGAAATTGGGGATCGACGCCGCCACATGCATCGACGCGGCGAACCCCACCATGCCCTCCTTGGAATGAGGCAGCATGTCGGCATAGAAGGCCTCGGCCAAAGCCGCGATCGCCTTCATCTCGGTGATGCCGCCGGTATGGGTGATGTCCGGCTGCAGCAATTGCGCTGCCCCCGCCGTCAGCAGGTCGCGAAACTGCCACTTGGTCACCATGCGCTCGCCGGTGGCGAAGGGCACGCTGGTCTTCTTGGCCATTTCCGCCATCAGCGGCAGGTTCTGGAACTGAATCGGTTCTTCGAAGAACCATGGCCGGAACGGCTCCAGCGCCTTGATGATCTGCATCGCCGCCGGCGGCTCATGTTCGCCATGCATCTCGATCCCCAGATCGAAATCTGGCCCCACCAGCTCGCGGATCGCCTTCACCTTCTCGACAAAGCCGTCGATGTAATAGGGACTCTCGCTCGCCCGCGACAGCCGCCCGCGTGTGGACGACACGCTGGTCTTCATCGACTTATAGCCTTCGGCCAGCACATGGCTCTTTGTCTCTTCCACGCTTTCGGCCTGGCCATAAAGCTTGATGCGGTCGCGCGTCGGTCCGCCCAGCAGGTCATAGACCGGCGTGCCCAGCGCCTTGCCCTTGATGTCCCACATGGCGATGTCCACCGCCGAAAGCGCGCTGCACAGGATGACGTCGCCGCGATAAAAAGCGTGACGGTACATCGCCTGCCAGTGATGCGCGGGCTGGCGCGGGTCCTTGCCCTTCAGGTACGGCTCCAGTTGCTGGATCGCCGCCACCACGGTCTCGATCTTGCCTTCGACCGTGCCTTCACCCAGCCCGATAATGCCGGCATCGGTGTGCATCTTCACAAAGATGGAGCGCAGCGAATGGACCGGAATGATTTCCAGCCTGATAATCTTGATCGCGCTGCGCGGATCGACCAGCGCCCGCGCCGACGGCTGCGCGCTCGCCGCCCGCTCGCTGGCCAGCAAACCGGCCATGCCCCAGCTCGCCATTGCCATCCAGTCACGGCGGGAATGAACCATGTATCCTCCTTCGGGGCTTTGGCGCCCCTTATGGAGAACAGGTTAGCTGATTTGGCGGCGGCGCGAGAGGGGCGCCCTTCCCGGAAAAAGGGCGCCCTTCAGGCTAGTTGGACGCGGTCGACGACATCGTCTTGGCGTTGGCCATGGCCTGGTACTTGGCCTCGGCGGAAGCGCTGATGCGGTCTACGCAGACCTTCGTAATGGCACTGTAATGCGACAGCGGCAGGGACTTGCTGCTTTCGGCGGCGCAGGCTTCGACGGCGGCGGTGTGGATGCGCTCGCTCAGGGTTTCGGCCTGTGCGGCGCTGACGGTCAGGGCGAGAAGGGCGGCGGCGGTGAGGGTACGCAACATGATGATCTCCTTGGTTGGGGTTGATCAATCCTGGTGCCGCCCTGGCAATTGCGTGTTTTGAAATTCTGCGAGTCATTCGACATCGTGGAAAAATCCTGCGGCCGATGCGGCGCGCATACAATCCAGAATCCGCCTTCGCGCACTTATGTCGCAGTGCAGCAATTTTATTTTGCGCAGGAAATAAGCATTTTGACGACATTATTCGCGCAGCATGATGACAGTTTAGGTGCATCGCACAAATTGGGCAGATCGCTGCTGACGGGAGCAGCACTCACGTCATCTTTCGCCGCGCCCGCCGCATCGCGTCCACCAGCGCATCCAGCGCCTCGCGAAACCGCGCCAGGGTGGAAAACTTGTAGCCCGGGCTGATCGCCTGCACCGCCGCCGCCACAGCGTAATTCTCCCCGCACACCCGCCGGCAGATTATCCAGTCATTGCTCCCATCGCCTGCTCCACCCGCCGCCAGAAGCTCTTGGCGTCGCGCTGGTGATCGACAAAGGCGCCCGGCACGCCGCCGCTGGTCCGCACCCGGTCAAAATCCACCCCGCCGGGGAATGACGCGTTGCAGACCTGCCAGCCCTCATCGAACGCCCTTGCCGCCGACGGCCGGTCCAGCGCCCGCCCCTCCGCCTCGCGGGAGCTGCGCGCCGCTTCTTCCTTGCACACCAGATGCCCCAGCCGGAATTCGCGCTCATAGACGGTCAGCCGCGACCATCCCGCCCTGGCGCCGGCCCGTCCCGACACGGCTCGCGCCTGCACATGGTCGGCCTGGATCACCGCCGGCCGCTTCATCGTGGGCTGCGAAAACGACGACTGCGCCGCCAACCCGCAAGTCTCCGCGAAAAGCCTGCACGACGCCTGGGACCGCTGGAACAAACGCCCGTGATTTTCTTGCCATTAACGGGGGCTGTGGTTATTCCTCGCCGGACGCCGGGTTAGCTCAGTTGGTAGAGCACCTGATTTGTAATCAGGGGGTCACAGGTTCGAGTCCTGTAGCCGGCACCATTCACATGGGCCCGCGATGCGGGCCATGTGAATGACAAGCGGGCCGCGCGCCAGCGACTTAAGGCCCGCGCGAACGCGCTAAGCCTTCTTCTTCTTCGC
>CANCMM010000316.1:0-3379 GCA_947379335.1 Alphaproteobacteria bacterium
GGCAAGGCGTTCCAGCGCGACACCGGGGCGGAAATCACCATCGGCGCGTCCGAGAAGATGTCTAAGTCCAAGCGGAACGTGATCGCGCCGGAAACCATCATCGCCGATTACGGCGCCGATACCATCCGCTGGTTCATGTTGTCGGACACCCCGCCCGAGCGCGACATCGAATGGACCGATGCCGGCGCCGAAGGCTGCTGGCGTTTCGTCAACCGCATCTGGCGGCTGTGCGCTGAGAGCGAAGGCTTGGCCGCGCCCGGTACGCCGGCCTCGGGCGACGATGAAGCTTCCAAAACCCTGCGCCAGGCGACCCACAAAGCCATCGCCGCAGTGACCGAGCATCTGGACCATCTGCGCTTCAACAGCGCCGTGGCCCAGCTTTACACATTGGCGAATACCATCGGCAGCTCTGAAGCTGCCAATCCCTCGGCGCGCCGTGAAGCCCTGGAAGCCCTGGTGCTGCTCTCGGCGCCGATGATGCCGCACCTGGCCGAAAGCTGCTGGCAGGCGCTGGGTTACACCAAGCTGGTGGCCGAAACCTCCTGGCCCAAGCACGATCCGTCCCTGACCGCATCAAACAGCGTCACCTTGCCCATCCAGGTGAATGGCAAGCGCCGCGGCGAAATCACCCTGGCCAAGGATACCGATGCCAAGGCGGTGGAAGCCGCCGCCCTGGCGGACGAGGGCGTAATCCGTGCCTTGGAAGGCAAGATACCCAAGAAAGTGATTGTGGTCGCCAATCGCATCGTCAATATCGTCGTATGAGGAAAGCGGCCATCATCGCGGCGTGTGTTCTGCTGGCGGGTTGCGGTTTTCGTCCCATGTACGGCCATTCCAACCTGGCGCCGGAAATGGCCTCCATCTATGTCGAGCCGATTGCCGACCGCGATGGTTATGAGCTGCGCAACACCCTGATCGACCTGCTCCATTCCGATGGCGAAACGGGGGGCAAGGCCTATCGCCTCAAGATCGTGCTGAACGAAAACAGCCAGGGCATCGCGCTGCAGAACGACGCCACCATCACCCGCTACAACACCACCCTGGACGCGCGCTATACGCTGAGCGACGCGCGCGGCAACATGCTGACCACCGGCACCCAGACCGAATTGTCGGCCTATAACGTGGTGAACTCGCCTTACGCCAGTCTGGTCGCGCAGCAGGATTCCACCAAGCGCGCGGCGCAGGACATAGCCCAGCGCATCCAGCTCGATCTGGGCGTCTGGTTCCGGCACCACAAGAAATGATCGTCAAGAGTCACGAGGCCGACCGTTATGTGGCGAGCCCGCCCAAGGGCCTGACCCTGGCGCTGGTCTATGGGCCGGACGCAGGCCTGGTGCAGGAACGCGCCGAGAAGCTGCTCAAAAGCGTGGTGCCCGACCTCACCGACGCCTTCAATGTTTCCGACCTCAGCGAAAGCACCTTGCTCGCCGATCCGGCGCGGCTGGCCGACGAGGCCGCCGCCATTTCCATGATGGGCGGGCGCCGGGTGGTGCGGGTGCGCGGCGCCGGAAATGACCTGGCCGATTTGCTGGAATCTTTTGCTGATGATCCCAGGGGCGATGCGCTGGTGGTGATCGAGGCAGGGGACTTGGCCAAGACCTCCGCCTTGCGCAAGATTTTTGACGGCCACAAGACCGCCGCGGCCGTTCAGTGTTACCCGGACTCTGTGCGCGATCTTGGCGATGTGGTGCGCGATGCCCTGCGGGCCGAAGGCCTGTCCATCGCGCCCGATGCGCTGGAAGATGCCGTATCGCGGCTGGGTTCGGACCGCGGCGTGACGCGGCGAGAAATCGAAAAGCTGCTGCTCTACATGCATGGCAAGAAGCAGGTGACGCTGGAAGATGTGCGCGCCGTGATGGGCGATGAAGCCGAAGCCCGCAGCGAAAGCGCCTGCGACGCGGCGGCCGGGGGCGACCTGGTCAAGCTGGACCGCGAGCTGGAAAGATTGTGGGTGTCGGACGTAGCGCCGGCCCAGGTGCTGCGCAGCGCCATGGGGCATTTCCAGCGCCTGGTGCAGGCGCGCGAAAGCGCCAACCGCGGCGAAGCCATCGACACTGTGATGAAGCGGCTGCGCCCGCCGGTGCACTTCTCGCGCGCCACGGCGTTCAAGAATCAGGCCCAGCGCTGGAACACCGACAAATTGGGCGAGGCGCTGGACATGCTGCTGGACGCGGAAAGCCTGACCCGCACCACCGCCGTTCCCGCCGAGGCGGTGACCGGGCGGGTGCTGATGAACATCGCCGCCATGGCGAAAGGACGAATGTAATGCTGAAAGTGCGCGTCATTCCCTGCCTGGACGTAAAAGACGGCCGCGTGGTCAAGGGCGTCAATTTCGAAGGGTTGCGCGATGCCGGCGATCCGGTGGAGCAGGCCATCCTTTACGACAAGGAGGGTGCCGACGAACTCTGTTTCCTGGACATCACGGCCAGCCACGAAAATCGCGGAACCTTGCTGGATGTCGTGCATCGCACCGCCGAAGTCTGTTTCATGCCGCTGACCGTGGGCGGCGGGGTGCGCACCCTGGAAGATATCCGCGCGCTGCTGCTGGCGGGTGCTGACAAGGTTTCCATCAACACCGCCGCGGTGTCGCGTCCCGAGTTCGTGAAAGAAGCGGCGGAGAAGTTCGGCAGCCAGTGCATCGTCGCGGCGATCGACGCCAAGAAGGGCGAAAAAGGCAACTACGAGATCTTCACTCATGGCGGGCGCAAGCCTACCGGTATCGATGCGGTGGAACATGCCAAAAAACTGGTCGGCTATGGCGCGGGCGAAATCTTGCTCACCTCCATGGACCGCGACGGGGTGAAGTCCGGCTATGATCTGGATCTCACCCGCGCCGTGTCGGATGCGGTTCCGGTTCCGGTGATTGCCTCGGGCGGGGTCGGCAATGTCCAGGACCTGGTGGATGGCGTGAAAAAGGGCCATGCCAGCGCCGTGCTGGCGGCCTCGATCTTTCATTTCGGCGAAGTGTCTATCGCTGAAGCCAAATTGGCGTTGAAAAACGCCGGGTTGCCAATTCGTCCCATTTAAAGAGCTGTTCGCGCGATTGCGGGTCCGGCGAATTTGCCCCTAAGGTCGCGGCATGGACGATCCCCGCGCCACGATTCATTCCCTGGTCCGCCGCAACCTTGGCCCCATCAAGCCGGTCAAGGCGCTGCCGGCGCACCTGTCCCGTTCGATGCGGCCGGAAGATGCTTTCCGCACCACTTTGCTGGATTGCCTGGCCCAGATCACGGCCAACGCCGCCACCTTGCGTGCCGGTCGTTCGGTGGAAGGCTTGCACCAGCTGCGCATCGCCTTCCGCCGGCTGGAAGTGGCGCTGGGCGCCTTCGGGCAGGAATTCGATCAGGACTGGCTGGAAGAGCTTCGCGGCCGCGCCAAG
>CANCMM010000317.1:0-3351 GCA_947379335.1 Alphaproteobacteria bacterium
GTGACCATTGCTGTTTCCGCCCGACGCGCGATGGCGCGGGCCAAATGCAGATGCGCCGCCAGCGCGGTGCCGCCCGGCAGGATGAAAGAGGTCAGGGGCGCGAGTTTCTCGTTCATCGCGTCAATCTCGTGTTCCAGCCGCTCGACCTGCGCCGGCGCGATGCGCAGCCGCCCTTCCGCCTTGCGGCCATCCTCCGGCGCGCTGAGATCGGCGCCCAGATCGAACAGGTCGTTCTGGATGCGCGCCAGCATGGCATCGCCGTCGCCGGTCGCGTCCAGCCGGGCGATGCCGATGGCGCTGTTGGTCTCATCCACCGCGCCGATGGCGGCGATGCGTGGCGATGTCTTGGAAATCCGGCTGCCGTCGCCCAGCCCGGTTTCGCCGGAATCACCGGTTTTTGTGTAGATTCTGCTGAGGGTGACCATGCGCAAATCTGTCTCTTGCCCCTCAAAGCTTAACTTGTATGATCCGCCCAATCTTCATTTTTCTGGCCCGTGTTTTAGGTTGTTCCATGCCCGTCCAGGCTCCCGAAATCGTCGAAACCGACAACACCCGCGTCGCCTGTGATGGCGGCGGCGGCGCGCTCGGCCATCCCAAGGTGTTCTTGGAAATGGGTGACGAAACGTGCGTGGAATGCCCCTATTGCGACAAGCGCTTTGTGCTTAAAGCCGGGGCTTCGCATCATTGAGCGCCCTGAAAAAGGGTGATCATCTCTACCTGGTGGATGGTTCGGGCTATCTGTTCCGCGCCTATCACGCGCTTCCGCCCCTGACCCGCAAATCCGACGGCCTGCCGGTGGGTGCGGTGTCCGGCTACTGCAACATGCTGTGGAAGCTGCTGGAGGACATGAAGGGCCCCGAACAGCCCACGCATCTGGCGGTGATCTTCGACGCCAGCGAGAAGACGTTCCGCAACGCGATCTACAAGGAATACAAGGCCCACCGCCCGCCGCCGCCCGAAGACCTGATCCCGCAATTCCCCTTGGTGCGCGATGCCACCCGCGCCTTCGGCGTCAGTTGTGTGGAGATGAAGGGTTTTGAGGCCGACGATCTGATCGCCACCTATGCGCGCCTGGCGCACGAGGCCGGCGCCCGCTGCACCATCATTTCCTCGGACAAGGACCTGATGCAGCTGGTGGTGGACGGCAAGATCGAACTTCTGGACACCATGAAGAACCGGCGATTGGCGAGCGCCGAGGTGCTGGAGAAATTCGGCGTCACCCCCGACAAGGTCATCCAGGTCCAGGCGCTGGCCGGCGATTCCACCGACAATGTGCCCGGGGTGCGCGGCATCGGTATCAAGACTGCCGCCGAGCTGATCAACATCTATGGTGATATTGAAACGCTGCTCAGCAAGACGAGCGAAATCAAGCAGAACAAGCGCCGCGAGACCCTGATCGAGAATGCCGAGAATGCACGCATTTCTCTGAAGCTGGTGACCTTGGACCAGAACGTGCCGTTCAAGGAAAAGCCGGACGAGTTCGCGGTGCGCGAGCCGGACTGCAAGGACTTGCTCGGCTTCCTGAAGGCGATGGAATTCACCTCCATCACCAAGCGGGTGGCGGCGCATTACAATGTCGAAGACCTGGACGGCATCGCCGCTGCGCCGACGGTGGCGAATGTCATATCGCGCGATCCGGAATTGCCCGCGCCTGTCACGCCGGCCGTCGATGCCGCCTTGCGCGCGCCGATCAATCATGACGCTTACGTCACGGTGACGACGGCCAAGGAGCTGGAAAAGTGGGTGGCCCGCGCCCATGCCGTCGGCACCGTCTGCGTCGACACCGAAACCACCTCACTCGATCCCATGACCGCCAACCTGTGCGGCGTATCGCTGGCGGTAGCGCCGGGCGAGGCCTGTTACATTCCTTGCGGCCATCGCAAGGGCGACGGCCTTTCGCTGGACTTGTCCCAGGCCCAGGACGGCGGCGATACGATTACCCAGATGGCCGAAGCCGATCTGCTGAAGATTCTCAAACCCCTGCTGGAAGACGACAGCATCCTGAAGGTGGGCCAGAACCTGAAATACGACGCGCTGATGTTCCTGCAGCGTGGCATTCGCCTGGATTCCATCGATGACACGATGCTGATGTCCTATGTGCTGGAAGGCGGGCTGCACGGCCATGGCATGGACGAGCTTTCCCAGCTGCATCTGTCGCACACGCCCATCGCTTTTGGCGAAGTGACCGGCAAGGGCAAGGACAAGATCACCTTCGACTGCGTGCCGGTGCCCGAAGCGACCAAATATTCCGCCGAGGATGCCGACGTCACCTTGCGTCTGCACATGCTGCTCAAGCCCCAGCTGCGCGAAAAATCCAAGCGATGCGTTTATGAAACCCTGGAGCGGCCGCTGGTGATGGTTCTGGCCGACATGGAGCGGGCGGGCATCACCATTGATCCCGACATGCTGCGCAAGCTGTCCAATGATTTCGCCAAGACCCAGGTCAAGCTGGAAGGCGAAATCCACAAGCTGGCGGACGGGGAGTTCAACATCGGCTCACCCAAGCAGCTGGGCGAAATCCTGTTCGATCGCATGAAGATCGAAGGCGGGCGCAAGACCAAGACCGGCGCCTGGTCCACCGACAGCGATGTGCTGGAAGACGTGGCGGCGCAAGGCCACCCCATCGCCAAGAAGGTGCTGGAATGGCGCGGGTTGGCCAAGCTGCGCGGCACTTACACCGATGCGTTGCCCGGCTACATCAACGCCAAGACCGGCCGGGTGCACACCTCATACGCCATGGCGTCTACTTCGACCGGGCGGCTGGCCTCCACCGATCCCAATCTGCAGAACATTCCGGTGCGTACCGAAGAAGGCCGTCGCATCCGTCAGGCCTTCATCTCTGCCAAGGGCAACAAGCTGATCAGCGCCGATTACAGCCAGATCGAGTTGCGTCTTTTGGCCCATATCGCCGACATTCCCGAACTGAAGAAGGCGTTCGCCGAAAACCTGGACATCCATGCCATGACGGCGTCGGAAATCTTCGGCGTGCCGGTCAAGGACATGCCGGCGGAAATCCGCCGCCGCGCCAAGGCGATCAATTTTGGCATTGTCTATGGCATTTCCGGTTTCGGCCTGGCCAATCAGCTGGGCATCCCGCAAAGCGAAGCCAGCGATTACATCAAGAAATACTTCGCCCGCTTCCCAGGCATCCGCGACTACATGGAAGAAACCAAGCAATTCGCGCGCGAAAAGGGTTATGTCGAAACCCTGTTCGGGCGGCGCATCCATATCCGCGAGATCAATTCCAAGGTGCCGGGCTTCCGCGCGGGGGCCGAGCGTGCCGCCATCAATGCCCCCATCCAGGGCGCCGCGGCCGACATTATCCGCCGCGCCATGGTGCGCATGCCGGGT
>CANCMM010000318.1:0-3350 GCA_947379335.1 Alphaproteobacteria bacterium
CAGAAAAGCCGCGCCTTCCGTCCCACCGACGTCACCGTCAACCGGGGCGAGGCAGTCACCTTCACCAACGACGACAGCTATATCCACCAGATCTATGTCGACGGGCTGTTCGATTCCGACGAGAAGGGCCCGGGCGAAAATCTTAACGAGACCTTTCCAAGATCCGGCACCTTCCAGGTCCGCTGCCATATCCATCCCACCATGCGCATGACGGTGCATGTGAGATAGGCTTGGAAATACTGGCTTTTTGGCACGGGCGCGGACGATGCGGACCCGGACTTAAGCCGCCATAAACCCCTGACAGGTCAAACTCTTATCGTTTTCCTGCGGGCCGTTCATGCAACTCGCCAAGTACACCATCGGCGCCAAGATCTTCGGCGCCTTCGCCGCCATGAGTGCCATCATCGGTGTGATGGGGCTTGCGGGCTATGGCGTGCTGTCGGCGGCCGGCACCATCGCGGTGACGACCTTCGACGGCCCGCTGATGGCGATCAACTATGCGCGCGCCGCCCAGACCGATTTCACCGAGATGCAGATCGCCGAGCTGCGCTACGAACATGCGAAGCCCGCCGAGCGCGCGAAAATTGCCGAAGAGATTTCCGGCGTCTTCGAGAATTTCACCGCCGACCTGGAAGTGGCCAAGCAGCGCAGCTTCGCCGCCGATGAGCAGCGGGTCATCGCCCAGATCGAACCCCTGGTGCGCCAGTGGCGCGGCGCCCGCGCCCGGGGCGATGTTGCCGCGCTGTCCAGCCTGGACCAGCGGATCGACGACAAGTTCGACCTGCTGATCGAATTCAACACCGATCACAGTTTCATCGGCCGCCGCCAGACCGTCACCAATATCGGCCATTACAAATATGCCAGCATCGCCATAACGGTTTTCGCGCTGCTGCTGTCTGCGGGCCTGACCTGGCTGCTGCGCAGCCGCATCGTGTGTCCGCTGCGCGCTGCCGCCACTGTCGCCGACCGCATCGCCAAGGGCGACATGGAAACCCAGATTCCCAAGGGCGGCCAGGACGAGACCGGCACCCTGCTCAATTCCATGACGGTGATGCAGGACAATATCCGCGAGGCCATGACGCGGGAAAAGGAACTGCGCCGCTCCGCCGAGAATCGCCTGGTGGACGCGCTGGAGACCAGCCGCGAAGGCGTGATGCTGGTGGCGCCGGACGGCAAGATCGTGATGTCCAACTCCACCCTGCGCGGCTTTTTCCCCGCCATCGCCTATCAGCTGATGCCGGGCACCCAGTTCGACACCGCGCTGGAGCTCATTCAAGGGCAGCTTGCCCCGACCCAAGCCCCAAGCGAAGACATCAACATATCGGGCCATGCCGAACTGGAACTGGCCGATGGCCGCTGGCTGCGCATGACTGGCAGCGCCACGTCCGAAGGCGGCTCGATCATCTTCCTGTCCGACTTCACCGCCATCAAGGAGCGCGAGGAAAGCTTGCGCCGCGCCAAGCGCGAGGCCGAAGCCGCCAACGCCTCCAAGACCCGCTTCCTGGCCAATATGAGCCATGAATTGCGCACACCGCTGAACGCCATTATCGGCTTTTCGGAAATCATTTCCGGCCAGTTCTTTGGCGCGCTGGGCAATGCGCGTTACCTGGACTATTCCGGCGATATCCTGCGCAGCGGCCGGCATTTGCTGGCGGTGATCAACGACGTGCTGGACCTGTCCAAGAGCGAAGCCGGCAAGATGGTGCTGGCGGCGCGCGAAACCGATATGCGCGATGTGCTGAAGGACTGCGTCACCATGATCCGCGAGCAATGTGCCGAAGCGGGCCTGACTCTTTCGGTAACGGGCATGGAACATCAGCTGCCGATGACGGGCGATGCTGCCAAGCTGCGCCAGATCTTTCTGAATCTCCTGTCCAACGCCATCAAGTTCACGGAAAAGGGCGGCAAGGTCTCGCTCGATGCGCATTCGACCGCCGGCAGCATCGCCGTCACCGTGGCCGATACCGGCATCGGCATGGACCCGGAGGATGTCGAAATCGCCTTCCAGCCCTTCAGCCAGGTCGATAACCGGCTGGAGCGCCGCTATGAGGGCACGGGCCTGGGCTTGCCGCTGACCAAGGCGCTGGTGGACCTGCACAAGGGCTCACTGGTGATCGACAGCGCCCGCGGCAAAGGTACGCGCATCACCATCAACTTCCCGCGCGCGATCAGTGAAGAGTTGCTGGAAGCAATCTAGCCTTCCTCATGCTTCGACAGGTTCAGCATGAGGAATTCCTCACCCTGGTCGCACTACGCTGGCGCTAGCGACTGTCGAAGGGTGAGGGCAAGCGTTAGCGCGCCGCGACGTGTTCCTTGGCCGTCTGGATGGCGCGGACAAATCCCACCGGATCGGCGATGGCGGGCGTGGTCACCGAATCCACGCCGGTGCCTTCGATCTTCACCGTCCCATAGCCGAACAGCCGGCCCGGGATGGATTGGGTCACCTTCACGCCTTCGATGTTGGGCAGGGCGGTCTCGTTGGTCCGCATGGACAGCAGGCCGTATTTTTCCACAAAGCGGTGGCTGGTGACGCCGATCTCGGTGGACCATTTGCGGATCATCATCCGCAGGAAGGTGATCAGCCCCAGCACGAACAACAGGCCCGCCGCGATGGTGTAGGGATCGGGCTGGGTCTGGGCGTCGGCGAAGGCGGCCAACAGCAATGCGCCGGGGATCAGCAGGCTGAGCCAGGCAGCGGTCAGGTACAGCACGTGGAAATGGGCGCGGGCGATGATGGTCTCGCCGTCGCCCAAGGACTTCTGGATATAGGACATAGCTGCCTCCGCTGTACGGAGGCTGTTTTAGGCGATTTTGCGGGGCTTAACTAGCGCTCGTGGTCGGGGAGCAGGACTTCGCGGACACCCTTGTGATTGGGGCTCGAGACCACGCCTTCCTGTTCCATGCGCTCGATCAGGCTGGCGGCGCGGTTATAGCCGATCTGCAGCCGGCGCTGGATGTAACTGGTGGACGCCTTCTTGTCCCGTGCCACCACTGCCAGCGCCTTGTCGTACAGGTCGTCGCCCGACTGGCCGTTGCCCTGGCCGAACACCGAATAGGGATCGTCGCTCTCTTCGTCCGGCTCTTCGGTGACGGCATCCAGATATTCCGGCGCGCCCTGGCTCTTGAGGAAGCGCACCACGTCTTCGACTTCATGGTCGGACACGAACGGGCCGTGGATGCGCTTGATGCGCCCGCCCGCCGCCATATAGAGCATGTCGCCCTGGCCCAGCAGCTGCTCGGCGCCTTGTTCGCCCAGGATGGTGCGGCTGTCGATCTTGCTGGTCACCTGGAAGGAAATGCGGGTGGGGAAGTTGGCCTTGATGGTGCCGGTGATCACGTCCACCGAGGGG
>CANCMM010000319.1:0-3341 GCA_947379335.1 Alphaproteobacteria bacterium
CGCACCACGGCGGCGACCCGCCAGCAGATCCAGGCCATCCGGGCGGCATTGCGCGCCCGGCTGGCAACCCTGCATCGCTAGGATGGAACCGGTGGGCAAACAAACCAACTTCCATATGCGGCTGGCGGCGATCGCGCTGGGCGCCTCGCTGTGCGGCGTGTCGGCTGCAGCTGCGCAGGATGCGGCGCCGGCTTCGGATACCAGCGTGAGCCTGTCGACGGGGCTGGACTATTCGTCCGGCCATTATGGCAGCGTGCGCGCGACGGACATTCTTGTGGCCTTGTCGGACGTCACGGTGAAGACCGGCAACTTCCAGTTCACCGCGGCGCTGCCTTACGTCACCATTACCGGACCTGCCTTCCTGGTGGTGGGCGCGGGCGGCGTGCCGGTGGTGGTCAATGCGGGGCGCACCGCCGACAAGGAGCGCAAGGGCTGGGGCGATCTCAATCTCAGCACCACCTATTCGGTGCCGTCGGACCTGACCGGTGAATATCAGGTGGACTTGACGGGGCGCGTCAAGCTGGCGACCGGCGATGAGGGCCAAGGCCTGACTTCGGGGGAGACCGATTTCGGATTCTCGGTGGACGTATCGCGCCAGATCGGGCTTTGGGCGCCGTTCGTGTCGTTCGGCTATCGGGTACCCGGTGCGCCCACCGCCTATTCGCTGGTCAGTGCGCCGTCCTTTTCGGTGGGCACCAGTTATCAGCTCAGCGATCACCTGTTGATGATCGCATCCTATGATTTTGACGGCACCATCAGTTCCACCCTGGCGGACAGCCAGCAGCTGTTCAGTTCGCTGAGCTGGGTGGCGAGCGACAGCCTGACCTCCACCGCCTATGGCGAATACGGGCTCTCCAGCGGCGCGCCCAAGGGCGGCGGTGGCTTGCTGGCGAGCTGGAAGGTTCTGTAGGCGGCGCAAAGGGAAGCGATGCATGCAAGGCTTGATGCAACGGCGCGACCTTTTGATTTCCTCGATCCTGGAGCACGCCGCCCGCCACCATGGCGCGGGCGAAGTGGTCTCGCGGCGCGAGGACGGGAGCCTGTCGCGCACCAACTATGCGGCACTGGCCCGCCGCGCCCGCAAGACGGCTACAATGTTGCGTGAACTGGGGGTGAAGACCGGCGACCGGGTGGGTACTCTGGCGATGAACAGTGATCGCCATTTTGAACTTTATTACGGCATCTCGGGCATCGGTGCGGTGTGCAACACCATCAATCCGCGCCTGGCGGCGGACGACATCGCCTACATCATCAGCCATGCTGGAGACGGGCTCGTATTTGCCGACCCCGCCTTTCTGCCCATCCTGCAGGCGATCGCCCCGCAACTGAAAGACACGCTGCGCGGCGTGGTGGTGCTGGGCGATGGGGCCTGCGATCTGCCACCCGGGATGGCGTTGCATCGCTATGAGAGTTTGATGGCCGCGGCGGGCGAGGGCGCGGCCGAAGACAAGTTTTGGCCGGTGTTCGATGAGAATACCGCTTCGGCGCTTTGCTATACTTCCGGCACCACCGGGCGGCCCAAGGGTGTGCTCTATTCCCATCGCTCCACTGTGTTGTGTGCCATGGCGATGGCCAGTGGGGATGCCATATGCGCCCGCGCTACCGACCGCATTTTGGCCGTGGTGCCGATGTTTCACGTCAACGCCTGGGGATTGCCTTATCTGGCACCGATGACGGGCGCTGCGCTGCTGATGCCGGGGCGTCAGCTCGACCCGGCATCGTTGCTGTCATTGATGAATGGCGAGCGCGCCACCCTGGCGCTGGGGGTGCCGACCATCTGGCTCAGCCTGCTCAATCACTTGCGCGAGACGGGCGGGCGGCTGGAGACATTGCAGCGAATTTTCGTGGGCGGGGCGGCAATGCCGCGGGCGCTGATCGCGGCTTACAATGACCTTGGCATTGCCGTCAGCCATGCCTGGGGCATGACCGAGAGCAGCCCCGTCGTCACGGTGAACGCACCCAAGCCGGGAACGGCGGAATTGAACAGCGAAGCGCTGCTGGACCAGAGAGCAGCGCAGGGCCGATGCATATTCGGCGTCGATGTCCGGGCCGAAGGCGAGGACGGCAATGAAGTGCCATGGGACGGGAAAAGCCAGGGACAGTTGGCTTTCCGCGGACACTGGATCGCCAGCGGTTATTTTCGAATGCCGGAACAGGATGGAGATGGCTGGTTTCCCACCGGCGATGTCGGGGTTGTCGACAGGCATGGCTTCATCACCCTGACCGACCGCAGCAAGGATTTGATCAAGTCGGGCGGGGAATGGATCAGCTCCATCGCGATCGAGAATATCGCGGTGGCCCATCCCGACGTCGCGGAGGCCGCCGTTATTGCGGTGCCGCACGAAAAATGGGGCGAGCGCCCCTTGCTGATCGTGGTGCCGCGCGCCGGTTGCGCGCCGTCCTGCGAAGCGTTGCGGGAATTTTATCGCGGCAAGCTGCCAGCCTGGTCGATTCCCGATTCTGTCCTGGTGGTGGACGCCATTCCCCATGGCGCCACCGGCAAGATCCTGAAAGCCGAGCTGCGGCGGCTGTACGCCAAGGTTTAAGCGCGGCGCATTAGGCGGGCGGATGGGGAAATCAAGCCCGGTTTCGTCAATTTATCCCTTGCGGTTCCAGCGCCATACCCCATCTTCCAGCGCGGGTATTTGCCCCGGAGGAGTTTTATGTCGATTTGGAAACAGCTTCCCAAGTTTGCCGCCATCCTGGCGATTGCCGCCGGCCTGGCCGGCTGCGGCGTCAACACCATTCCCACCAAGGACCAGGCGGTAAAAGCCCGCTGGGCCGACGTGCAGGCCGCCTATCAGCGCCGCAATGACCTGATTCCCAACTTGGCCAACACCGTGGCCGGCTATGCGGCGCAGGAGAAGTCGGTGCTGACGGCGGTAACCCAGGCGCGCGCTTCGGCCACGCAGGTGAAGGTGGACGCTTCCACCATCACCGATCCGGCCAAGTTCGCCGAATTCCAGCAGGCGCAGGACAAGCTGTCCGGCGTGCTGGGCCGGCTGATGGCGATCAGCGAGAATTATCCCGACCTGAAGTCGAACCAGAACTTCCTGGCGCTGCAGTCGCAGCTGGAAGGCACCGAGAACCGCATCGAGATCGCGCGCCGCGACTCTAATGCGGCGGTGCAGGAGTCTAATACCGAGCTGGTGACGCTGCCGGGTTCGCTGTGGGCTGCCACCTTCTACAAGTCGTACAAGCAGGCGACGCCGTTCGCCGCTTCGGCGGGCGCACAAACGGCGCCGGTGGTGAACTTCAACACCGGTGGGCCCGCGGCCCCGGCGCCGCAGCCCGCACCGGCCCAGCCTGCGAATCCGTAACCGATGAAGGCGTTTCTCGCC
>CANCMM010000320.1:0-3339 GCA_947379335.1 Alphaproteobacteria bacterium
GGCTTGATTGACGTTCCCCCATATGGGAGACGAACAGGGTAAGACCATCCGGCAAGACACTTGGAGACGCTCAGTGGCGGAAACTTCCTTCGACGTCCTGATCATCGGTTCCGGCCCTGGCGGCTATGTCGCGGCGATCCGCGCGGCGCAACTCGGCTTCAAGGTCGCGATCGTCGAGAAGCAATATCTCGGCGGCATCTGCCTGAACTGGGGCTGCATCCCGACCAAGGCGCTGCTGCGCTCGTCGGAAATCTGGCACCTGATGCACCGGCTGAACGAGTTCGGTTTCAGCGCCGACAATTTCAAGTTCGACATCGAGAAGATCGTCAAGCGCAGCCGCGCCGTGTCCAAGCAATTGTCGGACGGTGTCGGCTTCCTGATGAAGAAGCACAAGATCACCGTCATCCCGGGTGAGGCCAAGCTGGCGGGCAAGGGCAAGCTGTCGGTGACCAAGGACGGCAAGGCCACCGATGTCACCGCCAAGAACATCGTGCTGGCGACGGGCGCCCGCGCCCGCACGCTTCCCGGTTTGGAGCCGGACGGCAAGCTGGTCTGGACCTATCGCGAGGCGATGGTGCCCACCATGTTCCCCAAGTCGCTGCTGGTCGTCGGGTCTGGCGCCATCGGCATCGAGTTCGCCAGCTTCTATCGCACGTTGGGCGCGGACGTGACCGTGGTCGAAGTGCTGGACCGCGTCATGCCGGTGGAAGACGAAGAAATCTCCGCCATGGCGGCCAAGGCATTCACCAAGCAGGGCATGAAGCTGAAGCTGGGCACGACGGTGACCGAGCTGAAGAAGGGCGCCAACGACGTCACCTGTACCCTCAAGGCCAAGGACGGCAAGACCGAGACCGTGACCGTGGAGCGGGTGATCCTGGCCATGGGCATTGTCGGCAATGTCGAGAACATTGGTTTGGAAGCGGCCGGCATCAAGGTCGAGAAGACCCACATCATCGCCGGCAAGTATGGCGAGACCGGCGTGGAGGGCGTGTGGGCGATCGGCGATCTGGTCGGCGGCCCCTGGCTGGCGCACAAGGCCATGCATGAAGGCGTGATCGTCGCCGAGAAGATCGCCGGCGTGAAGGGCGTTCATCCGCTCGACACGTCGAACGTTGCCGGCTGCACCTATTGCTGGCCGCAGGTCGCCTCCGTCGGCATGACTGAAGCCAAGGCCAAGGAAAGCGGCCGCAAGATCAAGGTGGGCAAGTTCCCCTTCATCGGCAACGGCAAAGCCATCGCGCTGGGTGAGGCGGAAGGCATGATCAAGACCGTGTTCGACGCCACCACCGGCGAGCTGCTGGGCGCGCACATGATCGGCACGGAAGTGACCGAGTTGATCCAGGGCTATGTCATCGCCAAGACCGGCGAGCTCACCGATGCCGAGCTGTCGCACACCATCTTCCCGCATCCGACGCTATCCGAGATGATGCATGAAGCGGTGCTGGCGGCGGATGGCGCGGCGATGCATATCTAATAGTGACCTGCCAAATCGCTTATTAGTCGCTTGACGTCTTCCGCCATCGCGGTCGTGTTGGTCGTGTTTGTTGTGACCAGACGTGCCTTGCCGTCCCAGTCGAAGAAAAATACCGCATTGGAGTGCATTACTTCATACGGTGGACCTTTCTTCACCGAATAAGCGACGCGATAGCGCCGCGCCAAATCGGCGAGCTGGTTTTCTGTCCCGCGTAACCCCTCGACTTGGGGCGAAAAAGCTGCGGCGTAGTCCTTCAGCACCGGAAGAGTGTCTCGGTCGGGGTCTACCGTCACAAATAGCACCTTGACGGCGGGGCTGTTCACTTTGGCCAGCATGTCGGTGAGGTTGGCTAAAGTGGCGGGACAAACGTCTGGGCAATGGGTATAGCCGAAGTACAGGACTACTGCGGAATAGCGATAAGTATTCCCGGTAATCGGGGTCCCATCGCTGGCGCGGGTCAAATGGAAGTCCAGCCGCGGCATGGCGCCGGAAATGTCGGTCATGTGGCTTGTCTGCTGGGGGGCTGGCTTGGAACAGCCGAGCAGGGTCAGCATTGCGAAAAATAAGGCTGTGATGCGCATGGCCGCGTCTTTATCACGCTGGGCGCAGGCGGCACAGGCGCATAATATCGCGCCATGTATATCCCCGACCATTTTCGAGAAGACCGGCCCGAGGTGCTGGACGACGCCATGCGTCGGATCGGCTTTGGCACTCTGGTCACGACGGGGCTGGAAGCCAATCATCTGCCGATGCTGATGGACGGTGGCGTGTTGCGCGGCCATGTCGCGCGCGCCAATCCGGTGTGGAAGCAGGGCGATGGGGCGGCGCTGGCGATCTTCCTGGGACCGCACGCCTATGTCTCGCCCACCTGGTATCCCTCCAAGGCCGCGACCGGTAAAACAGTGCCGACCTGGAACTACATTACCGTCCATGCGCGCGGCGCCATCAAATGGATTCAGGATGGCGATTGGTTGCGCGCCCACGTCACCGCCTTGAGCGAGACCCACGAAGCGGAACGGGCCGAGCCCTGGAAGGTGGACGACGCGCCCGCCGCCTATATCGACAGCCTGCTGCGCACCATTGTTGGTTTTGAACTGACCATCGAAACGCTGGAAGGCAAGTACAAGCTTAGCCAGAATCGTGACGCAGCGGATCGCGATAGCGTGCGCGAGGCGTTTGCGCACGAAGGCCGCACCGATCTTTCCGGACTGATGGAATGAAGCCCTGGGCCGGTTATGCGGGGTTGCTTGTGGTGGGGGCGGCGCTGGATCTTGTGGTGCGGCTGTTTCCGGCTGACCTGCCGGTGTGGCTGCCCTGGGAATTTTCCTGGCCCATCTATCTCGCCACCGCGCTGACCCTAGGCTGGTTCGTCCGTGGACTGAAGGTTCTGCCCAAGGCGGATCGTCCACCGCTGTGGCGTTCGATCTGCTTCGTGGCGGGGGTGCTGAGTTTCTGGATCGTGCTGCAGACCCGCATCGATTACTACGCCCAGCACATGTTCTTCGTGCACCGCGCAGCGCATTTTGTGCTGCATCATTTCGGCGCATTCTTTATCGCGCTGGGCATGGCTGCGCCGGTGCTGTGGGCGGGGATGCCGGACTTCCTCAAGCCCGTGGTGAAAGCACGGCCGGTACAGGCGGTATTGTCCTTCCTGCAAAATCCGGTGATGGCGCCGTTCCTGTTTGTCGGCTTGCTCTATTTCTGGCTGATCCCCGGCATCCATACCCGCGTCATGCTGGATGCCAACCTGTATGAGCTGATGAACTGGACCATGGCGATCAATGGCGTGATGTTCTGGTCGCTGATTTTGGACAATCGCGCCAGGCCGCCCGCGCGCCTGTCCCACCTGATGCGGGCAGGCCTGA
>CANCMM010000321.1:0-3336 GCA_947379335.1 Alphaproteobacteria bacterium
TCCAGGTTCATCGTCACTCTCTATTTGCCGCTCTTATTTAACAGTCAATGCGTCTACGCCGGGCAGGGACTTGCCTTCCAGCCATTCCAGGAATGCCCCACCCGCGGTCGAGACGTAGGTGAAATCCTGTTCCACGCCGGCATGGGCCAGGGCCGCGACGGTATCGCCGCCGCCCGCCACGCTCAACAGTTGCCCCTTTTTTGTCGCATCGGCCACGGCCCTGGCTGCGGCGACCGTGCCGGCGTCGAAGGGCTGTGTCTCGAAGGCGCCGAACGGGCCGTTCCACACCAGGGTGCGGGTGCCGGCGAGGCGGTTTTCGAACGCCTTGATGGAATCGGGACCGACATCCAGCACCATCTCGTCGTCGCTGATGTCCGAAACCGGGCAGATGCGATGCGCCGCGCCGGCCTTGAACTCCCCGGCCACCACCACGTCGGTGGGCAAAAGAATGGCGGCGCCGAATTCATTGGCGGCATGGACGATCGCGCGCGCGGTTTCCAGGTGGTCGGGCTCATAGAGCGACTTGCCGACCTTCACGCCTTGCGCGGCCAGAAACGTGTTGGCCATGGCGCCGCCGATCACCAAAGTTTCGACCCGGGCGACCAGGTTTTCCAGCAGCGCGATCTTGGTGGAGACTTTGGCGCCGCCGACCACCGCCAGCAACGGGCGCTCAGGGTTGCCCAGCGCCTTTTCCAGGTGGCTGAGCTCGGCCTGCATGGAGCGGCCGGCCGCATTGGGCAACAGCCGCGCCACGCCTTCGGTGCTGGCATGGGCGCGGTGCGCGGCGGAGAACGCGTCGTTGACGAAAATGTCACCCAGCGCGGCCAGCTCCTCGGCCATGCCGGGATCGTTGTCTTCTTCGCCCTTGTGAAAGCGGGTGTTCTCCAACAACAGCACATCGCCGTTCTTCAGGCCGCCAACAGCGCTCTTGGCCTTTTCGCCGACGCAATCTTCGGCGAAGGCCACTTTGCGACCCACCGCCTCCGACAGCGGCTGGACCAGAACCTTCAGCGACATGGATGGCACGACCTTGCCCTTGGGCCGGTCGAAATGGCTGAGCACGATGACCTTGGCGCCTTTGTCGGCCAGTTCCTTGATGGTCGGTGCCTGACGTTCGATGCGGGTGGCGTCCGTCACCACGTCATCCTTCACCGGCACATTAAGGTCGGCGCGTACCAGGACGCGCTTGCCCTTTACGTCCAGGTCATCGAGCGTCCGGAAGTTATTCATGGGCGCTCCGCTTCGCTACGCGCCTGCATCAGATCAGCTTGCCCATCGCCACGGCGGTGTCGGCCATGCGGTTGGAGAAGCCCCATTCATTGTCATACCAGGTCATGATCGACACGAAAGTGCCATCCATCACCTTGGTCTGGTCCAGCGCGAAACTGGAAGAGGCCGGGTTGTGGTTGAAATCCACCGAAACCAGCTTGTCGTGCACCACATCCAGGATGCCCTTCAGCGGGCCCAGCGCGGCGCCCTTGATGGCGTCGTTGATCTCCTGAACGCTGGTCGGTTTTTTGGCGATGAACTTCAGGTCCACCAGCGACACGTTCGGGGTCGGCACGCGCACCGACACGCCGTCCAGCTTGCCCTTCAGTTCCGGCAACACCAGGCCGACGGCCTTGGCGGCGCCGGTCGAAGTGGGGATCATGCTCAGCGCCGCGGCGCGGGCGCGGTACAGGTCCTTGTGCATCTGGTCCAGCGACGGCTGGTCGTTGGTGTAGCTGTGGATCGTTGTCATCATGCCACGCTCGATGCCGACGGCATCGTTCAGCACCTTGGCCACCGGCACCAGGCAGTTGGTGGTGCAGCTGGCGTTCGACACGATCAGCATGTCCTTGGTCAGCTTGTCGTGATTGACGCCATAGACGACGGTGAGATCGGCATTCTCGCCGGGGGCCGAGATCAGCACCCGCTTGGCGCCGGCGGTCAGATGCAGCGCGGCTTTGTCGCGCGCGGTGAAAATGCCGGTGCATTCCAGCGCGATGTCCACGTCCAGTTCCTTGTGCGGAAGCTCGGCCGGGTTCTTGATGGCGGTGACCTTCATCTTGTGGCCCGCGGCGATCATGAACTCGCCGTCCACGCTCACCTGGGCGGGGAAGCGGCCATGCACGCTGTCATAGCGCAGCAGATGGGCGTTGGTCTCGATGGGCCCCAGATCATTGACGGCCACGACTTCGATATCGCGGCGACCCGATTCCACGATCGCCCGCAGAACCAGACGCCCAATGCGGCCAAAGCCGTTGATTGCAACACGCAAAGCCATGTCGTTCTCCTGAATATTACTTGAGCAATTTCTTGGCGGCGGCCACCGCGGCATCGGCGGTGATGCCGAACTTGGCATAGACGTCCTTGTAGGGGCCGCTGGCGCCGAAGCTGGACATGCCGATGAAGGCGCCGCCGTCGCTGAGCAGTTCCGAGCCGATGTAACGATCCCAGCCTTCGCGCACACCAGCCTCGATGGCGACCTTGACGGTGCCCGGCCCCAGCACTTCCTTGCGATAGCCTTCACTCTGTTCCTCGAACAGCTTCCAGCACGGCATCGATACGACGCGCGAGGGAATGCCTTCGGCGGCCAGCTTGGCGCGCGCTTCCACCGCCAGGCTGACTTCGGTGCCGGTGGCCAGGAAGGTGACCTTGGCATTGGCATCGCCGATCAGCTCATAACCGCCCTTGGCGCAGAGATTCTCGCTGGTGTGATAGTCGCGCACCGTCGGCACGTCCTGGCGCGAGAAGGCGATCAGGCTGGGGCGACGGTCGTTCTTCAGCGCCAGGTCCCAGCATTCGGCGGTTTCCACGCCGTCGGCGGGACGCATCACCAGCAGGTTGGGAATGGCGCGCAGCGCGGCCAGATGCTCGACCGGCTGATGTGTCGGGCCGTCCTCGCCCACGCCGATGGAGTCGTGGGTCATCACGAACACCACGCGGATGCCCATCAGGGCGGCGAGGCGGATCGAAGGGCGGCAGTAATCGGAGAACACCATGAAGGTGCCGCCGTAAGGAATGATGCCGCCATGCAGCGCCATGCCGTTCATGGCGGCGCACATGCCGTGTTCGCGGATGCCGTAATGGATATAGCGGCCGTTGAAGTTGCCGGGGCTGACTTCCACCAAGCCTTTGCTGCGGGTGTTGTTGGACGGGGTCAGGTCGGCGCTGCCGCCGATGGTGTTCTGCAATTCGCCGTTGATCACCTCCAGCGCCTTTTCCGACATCTTGCGGGTGCCGGCGGCGGGCTTTTCGGCTGAGAGCTTTTCCTTCAGCGCCAACAGCGCGGGCGCGAGGCTCGCGGGCAGCACGTCATTGATGGTGTCGTCGAATTCCTGCGCGCGCTTGCTG
>CANCMM010000322.1:0-3324 GCA_947379335.1 Alphaproteobacteria bacterium
CGTGGTCATCGCCATCGCCGAAGTCACATTATGGCCGATCATGTTGGGTATGTTGGACGGATAGCGGACGGTGATGGTCGGCACAGTCCACATGATGTCGCCAATGTCGTCCGAGCCGCCGCCGGTGGGCGTCTTTTCTTCCACCGGCACCTTCAGGGGCGTGACCTTGTCGCGCAGCGGTTCGACTTTGCGCACTTGCGTTTCCTGCACCAGCTTGGCGAAAGCCTGGTCGTCAGCGGTCCATTTCGGCATGCCGACGGCCTGGATATTGACCATGGCCAGCTCGGCCAGCGGTTTGTTGCCGTAGTTCGGTGCGGCAAAGCCCAGCAACTTGTGCTCGACGGTCGTGTCGGTCGCCATGGCCGCGGCGTCGGCGGTCTTGTTGCCGATCTCGAAAAGCGATTTGACCGTGTCGAAGGTGTGGTCGCGGAAATAATACCAGACCGAGGCCACGCCCGGCACGATATTGGGCTGGCCGCCGCCATTGCTGACCACATAATGGGTGCGCGCCGAAAGCGGCAGATGCTCGCGCCGGAAATTCATCGCCACGTCCATGATCTCCACCGCGTCCAGTGCGCTGTGACCATCCCAGGGATCTCCCGCGGCATGCGCGGTCTTGCCGTGGAAAGTGTATTCGATGGACACCATGCCGTTGCTGTTGGGGCCATAAAAGGTGGCGAACTCGCTGTCCACATGGGCGAAGATGCAGGCATCGACGCCCTTGAACAGGCCGTCGCGGACATAAAAGGCCTTGGAGCCCAGCAGTTCTTCGGCGATCCCCGGCCACAGCATCAACCGGCCCTTGATATGGTGCTTTTCCATCACCGTCTTGATGGCGATGGCGGCGGCGACCTGCAGCGGCATGCCGGAATTATGGCCTTCGCCATGGCCGGGCCCGCCGGGCACGATAGGCTCGACCTTGGGATCGCCGGGGATCTGCGAGACCCCGCGCAAATCGTCCTCGTCGCTGCCCAGCGCGATCAAGGGGCCGCCCTCGCCCCAGGTCGCGGTCCAGGCGGTCGGCATGCCCGCAACGCCTTTGGTGATCTTGAAGCCGTTTTTGGCCAGGATCCCGGTGAGATACTCGCCCGTCCTGAATTCCTGGAAGCCCGGCTCGCCAAAGGCGAACACGGTATCCACCATCACCTGCACCAGCTTGGCATGGGCGTCGATATTGGCCGCCGCCTCCTGCTTCATCTCCGGCGGCGCCGCTGCCAGGGCGGGAAGCGGGGCGCAAAGGGATGCACAAAGCAGAAGGGCGGTCAGCGGTTTGCTGCCGGTACGGATTGCAATGCTCATGATGTCTCCCCCGTTCGCGCAATTGAGCCACATTCGCGGGAGTCGCGCTAGGCGCCGTCGGTGGTAGCTTAGAATGGCTCCAGAAGGTCATCGTCTTATTGTGGTTTCGGGAAGCACGTGACCGCCCAGCGGCCTTGCCGCTTCTTGCCAGCAGGGTGCCGGTCTGTCTCAATCACCGAAAAGACAAGGCCCCAAGGGCCGAAGGGGGGAAGGTGATGTCCAAGCGCAACCCGGCAGGTGCCATCGGCCGCCGCAACTTCCTGAAGGGCGCCTCGGTCGCCGGCGCCGCACTGGGCGCTCCGGCGCCGGCCGCCGCCCAATCCGCCCCCGCCGCGGCGCGCGCCACGCCGCTGCCCGACATGGCCGCCGAGACCATGCCGCCGCCGTCCGATCCGAGCCAGCAATCCTCCAGCGGCGCCGACTTCATGCTCGAGGTGCTCAAGACTTTGGATTTCGATTACATCCCGGAGATGCCGGCCTCGACATTCCGCGGCCTGCATGAAGCGATCATCAATGGCGGCATGAACAAGAAGCCGGAGATGCTGAGCTGCATGCATGAGGAAATCGCCGTCGCCATGGCGCATGGCTATGCCAAGATCGAAGGCAGGCCCCTGCCCGTCCTGGTACAGAGCACCGTCGGGCTCCAGCATGCTTCCATGGCGCTTTACAACGCCTATTGCGACCAGGTTCCGGTCTACATGATTGCCGGCAACACCGTGGATGTCACCATCCGGGGGCTTTCCTTTGAATCGCCGCACTCGGCCATCGATCCGGCGGTCATCGTGCGCGATTTCATCAAATGGGACGATCAGCCGGCCTCGCTGCAGCATTTCGCCGAGTCGGCAATTCGCGCCTACAAGGTGGCGATGACCCCGCCCATGGCGCCGGTCCTGCTCTCGGTGGACAGCGAGCTGCAGGAAAATCCGATTCCAAACCGCGCCGCGCTGACCATTCCCAAACTTTCGCGCGTGACCTTCCCGCAAGGCGACAGCGCGGCAATCGCTGAAACCGCCCTGCAACTGGTGAAGGCGGAAAATCCGGTGATCATTGCCGACCGCATGGCGCGGACGCCGGCGGGGATGGCGCGGCTGATCGAACTGGCCGAACTGCTGCAATGCGCCGTGGTGGATACCGGCAACCGCTCGAATTTCCCCAACCGTCATCCCCTGTGCCACACCGGCCGCGGCGGCGCGGTAGTGGCCCAGGCCGACCTTATTCTGGGCCTGGAGCTGGGCGACTTCTGGGGCACGATGCATGCGTTCGGCGACCGCATCGTCCGCCGCGCGCGCGCCATCACAAAATCCGGCGTCCGCACCATCAGCATCGGCGTGCGCGATCTTGCCATCAAAGCCAACTACCAGGAATTCATGCGCTACCAGGAGGTCGATCTCGCCATCGCCGCCGATGCCGAGACAAGCCTGCCCTCCTTAATCGAACAGGTGAAGCGTCTGATCACCCCAGACCGCAAATCGGCCTTCGAAGCGCGCGGCAAGCGGCTGGCGGGCATTCACAACACCATGATGGAAGGCTGGAAGGCCGATGCCACCATCGGCTGGGACACCAGTCCGATCACGCTGGGACGGCTCTGCGCCGAGCTCTATGACCAGATCAAGGATGACGACTGGTCGATGGTGGGCAACGGCATTCGCGTCACCTGGCCACGCCGGTTGTGGAATTTCGACAAGCATTACCGCTGGATCGGCAGTTCGGGCGGTGCGGGGGTCGGCTATAACGCGCCGGCCGCGCTGGGCGCGGCGCTCGCCAACCGGAAATACGGCCGCCTCTCGGTCGCCATCCAGGGCGACGGCGACCTGATGATGGTCCCCGGCACCTTGTGGACCGCGGCGCATCACCGGATACCGCTCCTCTATGTCATGCACAACAACCGCGCCTGGCACCAGGAGCTGATGTATGTGCAGGCGATGTCCAATCGCCACGGCCGCGGGGTGGAGAACGCCCATATCGGCACCACCATCACCGACCCGAATATCGATTTCGCCATGCTGGCGAAAAGCATGGGCGTCT
>CANCMM010000323.1:0-3306 GCA_947379335.1 Alphaproteobacteria bacterium
CCCCGCCAATGTCTCGGGGCTAAAGCCCGCCTGGACCTATCATATGCGTCCACCCGGCCGCGAAGCCCGGGGCTTTGCGGCATCCGAGAACACGCCCCTGGTGGTAGGCGGGTTGATGTTTGTCTCCACGCCCTATGGCCGGGTGTTGGCGCTGGATGCGGAAACCGGCAAGCAGCGCTGGGCCTATGAAGTGCCGGCCGGCGACCAGCCGGCGACGCGCGGCGTGTCGTATTGGCCCGGCGCGAAACCCCAGATCGTGTTCGGCACCCGCGGCGGCCTGCTGATCGCGCTGGATGCCAAAAGCGGCGCGCCGGTCAAAGGCTTTGGCAAGGACGGTGTGGTCAATCTGCACAGCGATGCGGTGATGCAGGGCTTCCCGCAGGCCGCGCTGGGCGTCACCTCCGCGCCCGTAATCTACAAGGACCTGATCATCACCGGTTCGCGCAACCAGGAGACGCCGCAGAAGGGCGCTTCAGGACAGGTGCGTGCCTTCGACGTGCACACCGGTCGCGAGGTCTGGCACTTCAATGGCGTACCTCAGCCGGGCGAGAAATTCCATGACACATGGGAAGGCGACAGCTGGATCAACCGCTCCGGCGTCAATGTCTGGGTCGGGCTGACATTGGATGCCAAACGCGGCATCGCTTACCTGCCGTTCGGCGCACCGACCTTCGATCAGTCGGGCAATGACCGCAAAGGCCCGTCCTTGTTCGCCAATTCCTTGGTGGCGGTGAATGCCGCCACGGGAAAATATCTCTGGCACTTCCAGGCGGTGCATCACGATCTGTGGGATTACGACTTGCCGCTGACCACGCTGGTCGAGGTGAATAAAGGCGGCAGGGCGATTCCGGCCATCGCGGTGATGAGCAAGGCCAGCCTGTTGTTCCTGCTGGACCGTGTCACCGGCAAGCCGATCTATGACATCAAGGAAATGCCGGTGCCCACCGACACCGACATGGAAGGCGAGAAAGTCTCGCCCACCCAGCCTGCGTCCATCACGCCGCCGCTTGGGCGCACGTCCTTCAATATGTCCGAACTGGCCAACCTGACGCCGCAGCAAACCGAAGGATGCAAGAAACTGATCGCCGAGCAGAAGGTGATCGGTGCCGGCTATTTCCAGCCGCCGCGCGTCGATCATGCCGTGGCGCGCTTTCCGGGCAACTGGGGCGGCATCGACTGGAGCCATGCCGCCTTCGATCGCAAAAGCGGATACTACATCGTCAATGCCAGCGAGATCGCTTCGCAGCAGATGATGATCAGGAAGCCCGACGGCAGCTATGACATGAAGTATGGCTACCAGTGGTTCTGGGACAAGGTCAGCCACATGCCCTGCCAGGTACCGCCCTGGGGCAATCTCTATGCCATCAACGTCAACACCGGCGCCATCGCCTGGCGCAGCGTGCTGGGCGTCACCGATGGGCTGGCCGATCCCAATACCGGGCGGCCCAATGTCGGGGGCCCCATCGTCACGGGCGGCGGGCTGGTCTTTATCGGCTCCACTGACGACAAGCGGCTGCGGGCTTTTGACACCAAGACCGGCAAGGAACTGTGGACCTTTAAGCTGCCGGCCTCGCTCTATGGCACGCCGCTGACTTACCAGGGCAAAAGCGGCAAGCAGTATGTCGCGGCCGTCACCACAGGCGGCTTTTGGGGCGAAAATGCCGGCGCCGACGATGTCACGGCCTTCGCCTTGCAATAGCGCGGCGGGCCTGTAAATCTCCGGGAAAAGGGCGCTTACGCCATTTTCCGGGGAGCAACATGTCGCGATCGAATATGCGTATTTGTGTGATGGCCGCCGCCTTGCTGGGCGGCACGGTTTTGGCCCAGGCGGCCACCGACTGGCCCAATTACGGCGGTGACCGCGGCGCCCAGCGCTATTCGCCCCTGACCCAGATCACCCCGGCCAATGTCTCGTCGTTGAAAGTGGCCTGGACCTATCACATGAAGCCGGCGGATGCGACGCGCGTCGCCACCACCGAGACCACGCCGTTGGTGGTCGGCAACATGATGTATCTGGGTTCGCCGTACGGCCGGATCGTGGCGCTGGATGCCACCACCGGCAAGGAGTTGTGGGTCTACAAGATGCCCGGCAACCAGCGGCCGGCGCCGCGTGGCATGGCCTATTGGCCGGGCGAGGGCGATTACGCGCCCGAACTGATCTTCGGCACCAACGACGGCAAGATGATGGCCATCGATGTCAAGACCGGAAAACCCGCGGAACGGTTCGGTGAACATGGCATCGTCAACCTGAAGACGCCTGAAATCATGCGCGGCTATGACAAGAATTATGCCCTGACCTCGCCGCCGGGCATCTACAAGAACTTGGTGCTGACCGGCGGTTCGGGCCCGGAAGAATCGCGCAGCATCTCAGGCGACGAACGCGCCTGGGACGTGCGCACCGGCAAGCTGGTCTGGACCTTCCATGGCGTGCCGCATGACGGGGAATTCGGCGCCGACACCTGGGCACCCGGAAGCCGCAAGGACCGTGCGGGCACCAATATCTGGAACATGATCACCGTCGACGACAAGCGCGGCATCGCCTATCTGCCCTTCACCGGGCCGGGCCCAGACCGCTGGGGCGGCGACCGTCATGGCATGAACCTGTTCGGCAATTCGCTGGTGGCGGTGGACGCCAACACCGGCAAGCGGCTGTGGCATTTCCAGTTGCTGCATCATGAAGTGTGGGACTGGGACTTCCCCACCCCGCCGATGCTGTTCGACGTGAAGAAGGACGGCAAGACCATCCCCGCCGTCGCGGCGATGAACAAGTCGGCATATCTTTTCATCCTGAACCGCGTGACCGGCAAGCCGATCTATGACGTCAAGGAAGTGCCGGTGCCCAAGAGCAACGCTGAGGATGAAGAGACCTGGCCGACCCAGCCCATTCCGGTGACGCCGCCGCCCTTGGCCAAGCAGAGCTTCACCGCCGCCACCGACGTGACCAACATCACGCCGGAACTGGAAAGCTTCTGCAAGAACCTGATCAAGACCAACAAGCTGCATGACAGCGTGCCCTTCTCGCCCATCACCAGTGATTCTCAGAACGCACGCTTCCCTGGTTCGGGCGGCGGCCCGGAATGGGGTGGCGGCGCTTTTGATCCGAAGTTGGGCTATTTTATTGTCAACACCCAGGAGATGGGCTCGATCGAGAAGCTTGAGAAGAAAAAGGGCGGCTATTGGGCTTCCGCCAATATTCCCGACAGCTTCTTCGAGCAGGAAATTCCCGGTCACGGTTATTACCCGTGCCAGAATCCGCCTTGGGGCGATTTGTGGGCGGTGAACGTCAACACCGGCAAGGTTGCCTGG
>CANCMM010000324.1:0-3305 GCA_947379335.1 Alphaproteobacteria bacterium
GGATCACGCGGCGATCCTGGCCTATTACAAGGCACTGGGCGCGGCCACACCGCTGCCTCTGATGATGCAGGCGGTGGGTGACATGGGCGTCGACCTGGTAACGGAAATCGCCAGCCAGGTGCCGACACTTGCGGCCATCAAGGATGAAGCCGCCGATCCGCTGAAACGGGCGCCGCAGATTCTGTCGGGCACATCACTGGAGGATTTTTCCGGCGGCGGCGGCCACACGATGCTGGCCGAAATGGAAGCGGGATTTTCGGGGTCCTGTCCCTATGTGGGGTTGTCTGACCTGTTCCAGCGCAGCTTCGACCTCTGGAAGGCCGGCGATCACAAGCAAGCCTTCGAAATGTTCGGACGGATATTGGCCTTCGATTCCCTTCCCGGCGCGAACGAGTATGTCCTGACGGTGCGCGGCGTATTCCATGAGGATACATTGCTGCGCCGCTCCGGTAACGCCACGCCAAAAATCATCGAATCGGCGCAGAAACAGCTGATCCGGGAATCCTTCCATCGTTACCTGGATGCGTATCGGCGCGCCTGAAGGCGAAGTCGCCATGTTGCTAAGTTTCACCTGCGGGAATAACATTCGATCCATAGGGTAACGAAGCCCAAAACGAATGCTCTGGGGAGATGCCTGATGAAAATTCGCCACGCTTTAGCGGCCGCTGCGTCCTGCGCGGTACTCGCCATGTTCGCCGCCGGCGCCCAGGGGCAGGGCAAGCCCAAGCTGGATGCCAACGGCATGCCCTGCAACGGTGAACTGGATGGTGCGCTGCAGTGCTTCAAGCCAGGCTCGACCGTCAACTCCGTTGACCATCCCTATCGTACGGCTGGTGAATCCGACGGCCGCCGCTATGGTCCGGGGCGCGGCTTCACCCTGGGTGAAAAGGAACTGATCTATGCCGCTGTGCCGGGCAGCATCGTCGTGCTGGACGCCAAGCACGATTATACCTTCGTCAAGCGCATCACCTTCGAGGAGAAGCCCGCGGTTCTGCCGCTGGAATCCATCGCCGGCATGGCCGCCAGTCCCGCCACCAATATGGTATATGTCTCCACACGCGGCCATCTCGTTGCCATCAACCTGCTGACGGAAAAGGTTGTGTGGTCGAATGCCTATGAGCCCGGCACCTGCTGCGAGCGTGGCCAAGTGACCCCGGATGGCCTGACCCTGGATGTGGGATCGGACCTCAAGAATTTCCACCGCGTGATCGACGCCCGCACCGGCGCGGTCAAGGGCATCATCCCCACACCGCAGAGCATGTTCAATCACAACATGAACATGAGCCCGGACGGCAAGACGATATTCGCTGCTCCCAACGGCAACACCATGACCATCGCCGACATGGCCACGATGAAGCCGACAGGGACCATCACCTTTTCCGACCATGTCCGCGTCTTTGTCATCAATCACGACGCAAGCCGGGTTTATGCCAACCTCAACAACCTTGACGGTTTTGAGATCGCCGACGTCAAGACTCGGAAGGTTATCAAGCGCGTCGAGGTTCCCGCAGAGATGTGGAAGGCCAAATGGGCCGATCCCAATCAGCATTTCTTCGGCCATGGCGCGCCGATGCACGGCATTGCCATGACGCCCGATGAGAGCGAGATATGGATACCCGATGCCATCAACAATGAGGTCCTGGTCTATGACAACACCGGCGAATGGCCGAAGCTGGACCTGACCAAATCCATCAAGACCGAAGCACCCAATGGCTGGATCACCATGGGCCTGGACGGCAAGCTTGCCTATATGGCCTCTGGCGATGTGGTGGATGTGAGGACCCACAAAATCGTGGGCCTGCTGCGCGACGAATATGGCCGTCACATGGACAGCGAAAAGGTCCTGGACCTGGCCTTCGATCTGAACGGCCATCTCGTACGCAAGGTCAACGAATTCGCGATTGGCGATCCGCAGGCCTATGCCGCCAGAATGGCGGCGGCACCGAAGAAGACCAAGGAAGCCAGCAACTAGCATGACGTCCGGGTTTGCTTCCACCCGATCGCCGCAAGGCGGCCGGGTTCTTCTTTCTGCTGCTTTGCTGGGCCTGCTGGGTATTGGCGCAGCGATGGCGCAGCTGCCTGCGAGACCTGTCATAGATCCTGCCAGGGAATTGGTGGCCATCAAGACTGCGTCGGACCTGGACGACAATCCGGCAGATTCCCAGGCGGTGCAGCAGATTTGTACGGCCTGCCATTCCTCCAGCCAGTTTTTGGGAACGCCACGTTCGTCCAGCCGCTGGGAGCAACTGTTCGGCCAAATGGCCCAGTTGGGCGCCAGACCCAACGATGTCCAAGTCAACCAGATCGTGCGCTATTTCCAGCGCAACCTGACAGTGGTCAACGTCAATACCTCTCCCCTGGAGGAGTTGGGGCCGACGCTGCAAACCGATCCCGAAACCACCACCGCCATCGTCATGCGCCGCAGCCAGCGCAAATTCACCGGCATTCCGGACCTGGCCGCCACACCCGGCGTGGACCGCTCTGTGCTGGTTCAGCTGAAGGACCGGCTGCAGTTCTAGTCCGCGCTCGTCTTCGGGGTTAGAATGACCGCCATGTCCTCCGCTTCTCAAATTCTGCTGCAACAGGCAATGGCACGGCAAGAGCGGGGCGATGACCTGGCGGCGGAGCCGCTGTACCGCGCAGTGCTGGCCGAGGAGCCGGCGCATGCTGAAGCCAATCACAATCTTGGCCTGCTGCTGGCGCGCCGGAGTGCGGATGCGCAGAGTGTCCCGCACTTCCAGGCTGCGCTGAAATCCCAGCCAGGTGTGGAACAGTACTGGCTATCCTATGCCGGTGCGCTTTTGGCCACGGGCCATCCGCACGAGGCCCAGATGGTACTGACCCGAGGGCAGCAGCGCGGATTTCGGGGTGCGGCGGTGGATTCCCTGTTGCAGCAGGCACGGACCGCCCTGACTCCAAGCGAGGCGGACCTGTGCGTCGAGCGCGGCACGGTCCAGGTGGGGCAGGGCCGGACAGACGAAGCCGCCGCAACCTATCGTGAGGCGATCGCCCTGGCGCCGAACCACGCCGAGGCACATTTCCGGCTGGGCTCGATCCTTTCGGAGACGGGCAATATTGCTGAAGGGTTCGCGCACTATATGAAACGCGCCGCTATCGTCCATGGTGGACGCCCATGGCGGCAGGACAGGCAAGAGCCCGCGCACAGGACCAAGCACGACCGCGAGCAGATGGCATACCTGGCCGAGCGGCTTGGTTCTGGTGCGCAGGATTTCCATCTGGAAGAGGGCGCCCGCCTGTCTGGCCCCGCCGTTAATCCGGCCAATGCCACCCCGCAACTGGCGCAG
>CANCMM010000325.1:0-3300 GCA_947379335.1 Alphaproteobacteria bacterium
TTCGCGGTGATGAAGGAGCTGATCAAGAACAAGTACACCCGCCTGATCATGCCCGAGCATCCTCGCAGCATGGAGAACGACAAGGGCCAGAAGAACGGCGGCTATACCGGCTGGGTCTATAATGTCGGCTATGCCCGGGCGATGATGCAGGCGGCCCTGCTGGATTTGCGGAAGTAAGGAGCGGCGCGCAAAGCGCGTGAGCAGGTCCGGTGGACCTGCGAAAACGACGAACGCCGCGAGCTTGGGCGAGCGGCAGGGCCGCCGTGCCGGATTTGCGAAAATAAACGGCACCCTGCCCACCCCACAGGCGGCTAAGTAACCGGTTGGTTCTTTTTCGCGTTGACTCCCCGCCCGTCACGGCCAAAGCTGGGGGAAAGCCGGTTGGGGGTTAAGACCATGCTGAAGTCCGCGAAAATCATGGCGATGGCCGCATTGGCGTTGGCGCCAGGCATGGCATCGGGTCAAAGTTCGGACCGGGCCAACGGCATTGCCTCGCCCCTCAAGAATGTTTCCCCCACCGGGGCGGTGACCATTCCCCAGGCCGAAGTTCCCAGCGTCGGGGCCCTGGGTCCGGTGCAGCCGCACTGGGTGTTCGTCAATCGCGGCAACGGCCAGGACGGCACCCGCATCTTCGACGGCGACACCGGCAAGATGAAGGGCATGGTCAACATGTATGGCCAGGACAGCTTCTCCTTCGATCCGCTGGGCAAGAATTTCTATGTCGCCCAGACCCTGTGGTCGAAGGTGGACCGCGGCACCCGCCAGGACATGCTGCTGGCCTATGACGTGACCACCCTGAAACTGACATCGGAAATCGCCATTCCCGGCCGCATGCTGATCGGCAACCGCACCCATAACCTGGTGATCACCGCTGACGGAAAAAAGGCGCTGGTCTACAACATGCAGCCGTCCTCGTCGGTCAATGTGGTGGACCTGGACAAGGGTACTTTCGATTCCAAGATCGAGCTGCCCGGCTGCGCCACCATGTTCACCAACATCCAGAACGGCTTCTCGGCGCTGTGCTCCAACGGCACCCTGGCCACGGTGGCGATGGATGGCGCCAAGCCGGCGATCACCCGTTCGGCCCCCTTCTTCAATGCCACCGAAGATCCGATCTTCGATACCTCGATCATCGATCCCAGGGCCGGCAAGGCGACGTTGCTCAGCTATTCAGGCCTCATCACGCCCCTGACGTTGGGCCCGGCGCCCAAGATCGGCGCCTCCTGGTCGCTGCAGCAGGCCGCCTTCATGCGCAAGGGCGCCTATTCGGCCATGGATGTGAACTGGATGCCGGGCGGGCGCCAGCCCATCGCCGTGCATCACGCCACCGGCCGCATCTATGTGTTGATGCACATGGGCGAATATTGGAGCGAGTATGAGCCGGCCGCCGAAATCTGGGTGCTGGACGGCAATACCCACAAGCTGATCGGCCGCCATGCCCTGGGCGATCTGAAAGACAAGTTCGTCAACATCGCCGTCAGCCAGGATTCCGATCCGCAGGTCTATGCCAGCGACGGCAGCGGCAACACGTATGTGCTGGACGCCCAGACCCTGGAAAAGAAGCGCAGCATGGACAATTCCGGCGGCGGCATCCTCTACACGGTGCAGCCCTGATGGACGCAATCGGCCACGATCTCTGGGCCGTCCTGTCCGTCGCCGGGCGGGTGTGCGTCGGCTCGGTGTTCGTGCTGGCCGGCGTTCAGAAAGCGCAGCATTGGAAGCTGCTTTCGGGCGTAATTTCCAACTACCGCTTGTTGCCGCGCTTCGCTGTGCCGCCGGTTGCCGCGCTGTTGCCGCCCGTGGAAGTGATTCTGGGCCTGGCCTTGTTGTCGGCGCTGGCAATGCCCTGGGCGCAGGTTGCGGTGATGGCGTTGCTGCTCCTGTTCGCCGGTGCCATGGCGATCAATATCCGGCGCGGCCGCGCCCATATTGATTGCGGCTGCGGCCAGTCGTTCCTGAAACAGCCGTTGCGCTGGAGTCTGGTGGCGCGAAACGGCGCGTTGGCGCTGCTGTTGCTGCCGTCGCTTTCGACACCTGCCTTGCCCATGTCTCTGGAGCTGAGCGGCGTCGCAGGCGGACTTGCCTTCTTCCTGCTTACTCTTGTGCTGAACACGCTGTCCGCGCTCCCGCCCGTGGAAGTGCGCCGCCACCGTTTTGCCTGAAAAGGACCTGCCATGCTGACCGTCCTGATCGTTTCGCAAATCATCTCCTGGATCGTGATCCTGGGGCTGGGGATCGCGCTTCTTGCGCTGGCGCGTCAGGTCGGCGTGCTGCACGTTCGTGTTGCGCCCGCCGGCGCGCTGCTGACCGGCAAGGGCCCGGTGGTGGGCGAGGCCGCGCCTGTGCTGGATGCGCTGACCATGGAAGGCGCGCCCATCGCCATCGGCAAGGCTTTGCCCGCGGGCAGCATGCAGCTTCTGCTGTTCGTGTCGCCGTCCTGCCCGCTGTGCAAGGACCTGATCCCCATCGCGAAGAATTTCGCCCGCCGCGAAAAGCTGGACATCGTTTTTGTCGGCGATGACGAGGCGGAAGAACAGCGCGCCATGATCGCGCGGCTGGAGATGCAGGGGCTTCCCTTCATCAACGGTCCCATCGTGGGCCGTACCTTCCATGTCGACCGGCTGCCGCATGCGGTGCTGATCGGCGATGACGGCACGGTTCTGTCCAAGGGACTGGTCAACAGCCGCGAGCATCTGGAAAGCCTGGTCACCGCCCACGAATTGGGCGTGGTCTCGGTGCAGGATTACCTGTCCCATTCCAAGCCCCATTCCCACACCAAGGTGGCCTAGCCATGAGAACAATCAGCATCGACAGGATCGGCGAAAAGCTGGTGCGGCGCCTGGCGGGACATACCTCGCGGCGCGGGCTGCTCTCGCGCGTGGGTCTTGCTTTGGCGGCGGCGCCGCTGTTTCCGGTGTTGCCGGTCAGCCGCGCCAATGCGCAGGGCAAGCCGGACCGCGGCGACCGGGCGCGCACCCATTTCACCATGAATTCGCAGAGCAAGGACGACACCAAGTGCGATTACTGGCGTTATTGCGGCGTCGACGGCAATCTGTGCTCTTGCTGCGGCGGCGGTCCGCACACCTGTCCCGCAGGTGCCACGGCATCGACCACGTCCTGGGTCGGCACCTGTATGAATCCTGACGACAACAAGACCTACCTGATCGCCTATCGCGATTGCTGCGGCAAGCCGGGCTGCGGCCAGTGCCATTGCGACAACCAGGATCGCGATACCCAGCTCTACGTGCCCCAGACCAACAACGACATCATCTGGTGCTTCGGCCTGGACAACATGCAGTA